>JANMKM010000569.1:0-15099 GCA_031372035.1 Rhodoferax sp.
GCGCCGCTGCTGTGCGCCGGGATCACCACCTATTCGCCGCTTAAGAACTGGAATATCGGGCCCGGCAGCAAAGTCGGGGTAATCGGGCTGGGCGGGCTCGGCCACAGGGGGGTCAAGTTTGCCAAGGCGTTGGGTGCCGAAGTCACGATCATCACCACATCACCCGAAAAGGGTCGAATCGCAAAAGCTGGGCGCGGACCACGTGCTGGTCTCGACCGACAAGGCGGCGATGAAGTCGGCCACGCGCAGCTTCGATTTCCTGCTCGACACGATCCCCGTCGCGCACCGCAGAGCCGTTGATGTCCAGCGCCTTGAAGCCGTCGTAATAGACCTTGTAGACCAAGATGGACGTGTCCTTGCCGGGCCCCCCGTGGGTTGCAGCGTCGACGATCGCAAACGTGTCGAAAAAGGCGTAGACCACATTGATGACCAACAGGAAGAATGTGGTCGGGGACAGCAGTGGAAACACGATGGTCCAGAAACGGCGCCAAGGCGACGCTCCATCGATGGTGGCAGCCTCGATCAGCGATTGCGGAATCGATTGCAATCCCGCCAGAAAGAACAGGAAGTTGTATGAAATTTGCTTCCAGACGGCCGCCATCACGATCAGCGCCATCGCGTGGTTGCCGTTGAGCACGTGGTTCCACTCGAAACCCATCGCCTGCAGCCCGTAGGAGATGGTGCCGTAGGGTGAGGCAAACATCATCAGCCAAAGGACACCGGCAACCACCGGTGCCACGGCGTAGGGCCAGATCAGCAGGGTCTTGTAGATGCCGGCGCCACGCACGACCCGGTTGGCCATCACGGCCAGCAGCAGCGCAATGGTCAGCCCGAGCACGGCCACCAGGCTGGAGAACAGGGCGGTGGTGTAAAACGAAGCCAGATAGCCAGCGTCATTGAACAGCCGGGTGAAGTTCTCAAGCCCAACGAATTCGGTGGTCGTGCCGAAGGCGTCCTGTTGCTGCAGGCTTTGGTACAGCGCCTGGCCGGCCGGCCAGAAGAAGAAGACCAGGATGATGGCCATTTGCGGGGCGATAAGCACCCATGGCAACCAAGTCGATCGGAACAGGACGCGCTTTTCCATCGCCTACATGGCACCGATGCGTGCGGTCGACAACGCTTCCGGTGGGTGTCTATCCGGGGTCATCAGGGATGCCGACGACAACTCAGGACTTGTTGGCCTTCTGGAATCGCTCCAATTGCTCGTTGCCCCGCAAAATGGCGGCGTCCAGCGCTTCCTTCGCCCCCTTCTTGCCGCTCCATACACCTTCCAACTCCTCGTCGATGATGGTGCGGATCTGCACAAAATTACCCAGCCGGACCCCACGCGACTTGTCCGTGGTTTTGCGAATCATCTGTGTTACCGAGACATCAGTGCCTGGGTTTTTCTTGTAGAAGCCGGACTTGTCGGTCATCTCGAATGAGGCCTTGGTCACCGGCAGGTAGCCAGTGCGCTGGTGGCTCTTGGAAGCCACCTCAGGTTGCGACAGGTAGCTGAAGAACTGGCCCACACCCTTGTACTCATTGGCGTTCTTGCCGGACATGACCCACAAGCTCGCGCCGCCAATCACGGTGTTTTGCGGCGCCCCCGGAACATCGGGGTAGTAAGGCAGGGTGCCGATGCCATATGCAAATTTGCCATTGCGCACCACACTGCCATACAGCGCCGATGATCCGGTTGCCATTGCGCATTCACCGGACACGAAGGTGGCGTCGGCGGCATTGGCCCGGCCCTTGTAGACGAACAGGCCGGACTTGGCCATATTGGCCAGGTTCTCGATGTGCCGGACATGCAGAGGCGTGTTGAACGCCAGCCTGGTGTCGAGGCCACCGAAGCCATTGTTCTTGGTGGCAAACAGGGTGTTGTGCCAAGCTGAAAAGCTTTCCAACTGGGTCCAGCTGATCCAGCTCGTAGTGAACGGGCACTTGTGCCCGGAAGCCTTGAGCTTCGCCGCAGTCAACGCTACTTCGGGCCAGGTTGTCGGCGGCTTCTCGGGGTCAAGGCCCGCAGCCTTGAAAGCGTCCTTGTTGTAATGAAAGACCGGGGTAGAGCTGTTGAAGGGGAAGCTCAGCATCTGGCCGTTCGGTGCCGTGTAGTAACCGGCCACTGCAGGCACATAGGCGCCGGGATCGAAGTTGAGCCCTGCTTCCTTCATGATCTCGGCAACAGGCTTGATCACGGGCTTCTTCGAATCGCGCTGGGCCATCATCGTTGCAGTGCCCACCTCGAACACTTGCAGGATGTGCGGCGCATTGCCGGCTCGAAAGGCGGCTATCGCTGCAGTCATGGACTCGTCGTAGCTGCCCTTGAAAGTGGGCACAATCTTGTAATCTTTCTGGCTCCCATTGAAATCCTTGGCCAGGTCATTCACCCATTCACCCAGGGCGCCACCCATGGAATGCCACCACTGGATTTCGGTTTGGGCCTGGACCGGTAGCGCAACACCCGCGCCCAACAGTGTGGCCAATGCCAAAGCCGTCATTCTGGATTTCATGAGCATTCCTTTATCAAATGGATCGAGCCTATCGACGCAATACGTCAATTTCATTAAACCCCCATTCACCTGAACCTGTAATCGGGGTTTTCATTGAGAGCAGGACGTGACAATGCTGCACTGCGGTAACATCTCTCAAGGTCGCGCTGCACGGCTGAGCGGATCGGCCCGACCCGTCAGTGCAACTGACTACCAGCGAGCCCATGAACGCCTCCACCTCCCCACTGCATTTGCTCGCACCTGCGACCGGCGTACCCGCGCAGGAGCGGATTAGAGAAATCCCGTACAACTACACCTCGTTTTCTGATCGGGAGATCGTGACACGGCTGCTGGGCGAGCGTGTCTGGAGCCTGGTGCTGCAATTGCGCGGGGAGCGGCGAACCGGGCGTTCGGCCCGTATGCTGTACGAAGTGCTGGGTGACATCTGGGTGGTGCAGCGTAACCCCTACCTGCAGGATGATCTGCTCGACAACCCCAAGCGCCGGCGCTTGCTGGTAGATGCCTTGCGCCATCGGCTGTCCGAGGTCCAACGGCGCCGTACGCCGCAGGTGGACGCAGATCGGGATGCCCTGGTGGCCGAGTTGTTGCACGCGGCGGATGAGGCTGTCAGTGCCTTTGACCTGGGCTTCACCAAAGTCGCGGGCCTGCGACGCAAGGCGCAGCGTGCGCTTGGCAGGCTGACCGCTCGCGACAACATCAAGTTTGATGCGCTCAGCCGCGTGTCCCATGTCACCGACGCGACCGATTGGCGCGTCGAGTATCCGTTTGTCGTGCTGACACCTGACACAGAGTCGGAGATGGCGGCGCTGGTACAGGGCTGCATTGACCTGGACCTGACGGTGGTCCCACGCGGTGGCGGTACCGGCTACACCGGCGGTGCGGTACCGCTGACATGGCGAAGCGCGGTTATCAACACGGAAAAGCTGGAGGGCATGTCGGCCGTTGAGATGGTCCGCCTGCCGGGATTGGAGCACGCGGTTGCTACAGTCTGGAGCGAAGCGGGTGTCGTGACCCAGCGCGTCACTGACGCGGCCGAGCGCGCAGGCTTTGTGTTCGCGGTTGATCCGACCTCGGCCGAGGCCTCGTGTGTTGGCGGCAACATTGCGATGAATGCTGGTGGCAAGAAAGCCGTGTTGTGGGGTACAGCGCTGGACAACCTGGCGTCCTGGCGTATGGTGACGCCGCAGGCCACCTGGCTGGAAGTGACGCGACTGGATCACAACCTGGGCAAGATCCACGATGCCGCCGTGGCCCGGTTTGAGCTGAAGTACTTCAAGGCCGACGGCGTCACCCTGGAGCGCACGGAACACCTGGAGATCCCGGGATCGAGCTTTCGCAAGCGGGGTCTGGGCAAGGACGTGACGGACAAGTTCCTGAGTGGCTTACCGGGTATCCAGAAAGAGGGGTGCGACGGACTGATTACCAGCGCCCGATGGATTCTGCACCGCATGCCGCAACACACCCGGACGGTATGCCTGGAGTTTTTTGGCCATGCACGCGATGCCGTGCCCAGCATTGTAGAGATCAAGGACTACATGTTTGCGCAGGCTGCCGGGAGCGGAGCCGGCAATGCGCGCGTTCTGTTGGCCGGTCTCGAACACCTCGATGACAGGTATTTGAAGGCTGTGGGCTATGCGACCAAGTCGCGTCGTGGAGGCCTGCCGAAAATGGTTCTAGTCGGCGACATCGCCGGAGACGATGCGGATCTGGTGGCGCGCGCAACGTCCGAGGTGGTGCGTATTGCCAATTCACGCGGCGGCGAGGGCTTCGTTGCCATCAGCGCGGAAGCGCGCAAGAAGTTCTGGCTGGACCGCAAACGCACGGCGGCCATCTCGCGCCACACAAATGCTTTCAAGATCAATGAGGACGTGGTCATTCCTCTGCCGCGGATGGCGGAGTACACCGATGGGATTGAGCGCATCAATATCGAGCTGAGCTTGCGCAACAAATTGGCCTTGTGTGAGGCGCTCGATATCTTCTTTCGTAGCGGGAATCTGCCACTCGCCCGGCAGGAGGACGCAGGCCTGCTGGTCTCGGCAGAGATGCTTGATGATCGGGTGACGCAGGCCTTGCACCTGGTGGCCGAGGTGCGCAGCCAATGGAGCGACTGGCTTGCCCGGGTGGACGCACTGTTTCCTGCCCTGCAGGACCATTCCTTGCGCGCCAGCTGGAAATCACAACTGCGCGCGCAATTGCAGGGCATCTTCACGGGGGTCGCGTTTGAGGCCATCCTGCAACGCTGCAACGCCATTCACCAGCAGGTGCTAAAGGGCCGGGTCTGGATCGCTTTGCACATGCATGCAGGCGATGGCAACGTTCATACCAACATCCCGGTCAACAGTGACGACTACGACATGCTGCAGACTGCCCACGGTGCCGTGGTACGCATCATGGCGCTGGCGCGATCACTGGACGGCGTGATTTCCGGGGAGCACGGGATCGGCATTACGAAGCTCGCATTCATGACCGACGAGGAGTTACAGCCCTTTGCCAGGTACAAGGCCAGTGTGGATCCTGATGGGCGATTCAACAAAGGCAAGTTGTTACGAAATCAGGGGCTGCTCGCGCAACCTGGAAAAAGCTTGCCGGCCGATTTGACCAACGCCTACACCCCAAGCTTCGGACTCATGGGACACGAGTCGCTGATCATGCAGCAGTCGGACATTGGTGCCATCGCCGACAGCGTCAAGGATTGCCTGCGTTGCGGCAAGTGCAAGCCGGTCTGCGCCACCCACGTGCCGCGCGCCAATCTGTTGTACAGCCCCCGCAACAAGATCCTGGCAACATCCTTGCTGGTCGAGGCGTTCTTGTATGAGGAGCAGACGCGCCGCGGCATCTCAATCAGACACTGGGAGGAGTTTGAGGATGTCGCTGACCACTGCACCGTGTGTCACAAGTGTCTGTCGCCATGTCCGGTGGATATTGATTTCGGCGATGTCTCGATGAACATGCGCAATCTCTTGCGCAAGATGGGCAAGAAGTCCTTCCGTCCTGGCAATGCGGCTGCAATGTTCTTCCTGAATGCCACCAGTCCGCAGACCATCAAGCTGATGCGTGGGGCAATGGTTGGCGTGGGTTTTCGCATGCAGCGCCTGGCAAATGACGTTTTGCGCCAGTTCGCCAGGCGGCAGACGGCCCGGCCACCGGCGACCGTGGGCATGCCCCCTGTCAAGGAGCAGGTGATCCACTTCATCAACAAGAAGATGCCCGGGGGACTGCCGAACAGGACCGCCAGGGCCTTGTTGGACGTGGAAGATCCGGACTACGTCCCGATCATTCGCAATCCCGCCACCACCAGCGCCGAGTCCGAAGCCGTTTTTTACTTCCCGGGTTGCGGCTCAGAGCGACTGTTCAGCCAGGTAGGCCTGGCGACCCAGGCCATGTTGTGGCATGCCGGTGTGCAAACCGTGTTGCCACCCGGCTACTTGTGCTGTGGCTACCCGCAGCGGGGCTCAGGTCAGTATGACCGGGCGGAGAAGATCATTACGGACAACCGGGTTCTGTTCCACCGCGTTGCCAACACCCTCAACTATCTGGACATCAAGACCGTGGTGGTCAGCTGCGGCACCTGCTATGACCAGTTGCAGGGCTATGAATTTGAGAAAATATTTCCGGGCAGCCGGATCATCGACATTCACGAGTACCTGCTAGAGAAGGGCGTGGTTCTGAGTCCCGACGCTGGTCGCGGTGGCGCCTATTTGTACCATGATCCATGCCACTCCCCGATGAAGCAGCAGGACCCAATGAAGACGGTGAAGGCGTTGCTGGGTGACGCGATCCTGAAGAGCGACCGTTGCTGCGGCGAGTCTGGAACGCTGGGAGTCACGCGCCCTGACATCTCGACCCAGATCCGGTTCCGCAAGGAGGAAGAGTTGCGCCGGGACGAAGTTGCGCTGCGCAATCTGCCTGGGGTTGCCGCAGCCAGCAACGTGAAGATCCTGACCAGTTGTCCGAGCTGCCTTCAAGGTCTCAGCAGGTATGGCAACGACCTGGCGTCGGGCCTGCTGGAGGCGGACTACATCGTGGTGGAAATGGCAAAGCAAGTGCATGGCGAACAGTGGATGGCGCAATTTGTTGCCGCGGCCAACGCAGGCGGCATTGAGCGGGTTCTGGTTTGAGACCTGCGGGCCAACGATCGGCCGAAAGCTTCTGGATTGTGAATTTTTGCCGTGGCTTTGGGACGCCGGTAGCGCAATAGCCAATCTTGGTGCTTTGCCAGCGGCGGAAAAAGGCCTACAGTATCCGAGTACAGGAGGCTGCTATGCGTTTTGGGATTAATCGGGGTGCCGGCACTGCATTGGCCGCAAATGCGCTGTTGATGTTGTTCTGCACGGCCGCGTTTGGCCAGACCGCCGGCGAAGTGGAATTTTCACGTGGCGTCGGATTTGCCCAAACGCCAGGGCAGTCGCCGCGGACGCTTGGAAAAGGGCTGCCTTTGCGCGAAGGTGACAGGTTGACCACATCCGACGGCGCGTCCGCAATCATCAAGCTGCAGGACGGAACCCGGATGACCGTGCGGCCAAATACTGAATTGGTGCTGGAGCAATACCGATTTCGGGAGAACTCCGATTCAAACAGCATGGTTATGAACCTGTTGCGAGGCGGTTTGCGCGCCGTTACCGGATTGATTTCCAAGGGCTCACCGTCGGCCGCCAAGATCCAGACCAGTACTGCGACCATCGGGATCCGAGGCACGGACTTTGATGCCCGGATCTGTGCCAAGGAGTGTGGGGTAGAGTCCACGCGGGTGACGGAGCGGGCCCGGCCAAACGCCGTTCAAGCCAGTGCCCGGGTGATTGCCTCTCAGGGTGAAATCAATGCGGTCGATGGCTCAGGTACCAGGCGACGGCTTGTTGACGGTGGCAGTGTGTACCCGGGTGATCTGGTGGAGACGGGTACCGGCACCAGAGCGATTCTTGCCTTTCGGGATGAAAGTCGGGTCTCGCTTGGCGCGACCACACGGTTTCGTGTTGACAATTTCGTGTTTGATGACAAGTCGCCGGAGGAGGGCAGGTTCCTGGTGTCCCTGTTGCGTGGTTCTGTTCGTGCGCTGACCGGATTGATTGGCAAGTCCAACAATCGCAACGTCGGCTTTAGCACCTCAACAGCGACGATTGGAATTCGCGGCACGGGCTTTGATGTTGATTGCTCGGACGACACTTGCAGTTACTACACGTGGTCAGGCTCTATCTCGGTCTCGAGACCGGGTCAAGCTACGTTGGACGAGTTGGTTGCAGGACAGGGCTTGTCGGTAGGGCCTACTGGTTCACGCCCATTGACGACGACCACCGTGCCAAACTTGCAACGCCCTGATCTGGTGACCATTGATACCAAACAGTTGTTTGGGGGCAACAATGTTGCTGAAGATCAGGAGGGGTTGTTTGTCTTTGTTCGCGACGGCCACATTGAAGTGGCCACCGCGCGCGAAGTGCTGCACCTGGGCAAGGGTGAAGCCGGTTTTGCCGGTGACCTTGGGTTGACGGCTCGGCCAACCACGATTCCGCGATTCCTGGAATTCGACCGCATCCCCTTGCCGACCAGCAAGAATCCGATGTTGGCGACTGTCCTGGGTGAGAGCGGTATCGGTCCGAACAACCAGTGTCGGTAGCCGTGGACCTGCCTTGCGGCAGGCTGTTGCGCCATGCGTCCGGGCATGGAAAGTGTGAGGCACATGGCACAATGTGCCTGTTTCTGGCCCTTTAATCAGGGAACAAGCGGGTATGAACTCAGGTTTCAATCATTCGATCGGGCGCAAACGGGGCATGTGTTGTCGTGCCGTCGGTCTGGCCGTGTTCTCGATGCTACTTGCCAACATGCCGGTGCATGCTCAGGCCCCGGTGGCCCAGTCAACCGGCGCATCCGCAAAGTTCGCCATTCGGGGCTTTCAGCTCGAAGGTGACAATCCACTCAGCCAAGCCGAGACCACGCAGGTTCTAGCCCCGTTTCTGAGCAGCGAGGCAAACATTGAGACTCTGCAGAAAGCCACTGCGGCCCTGGAGACCTTGTTGCGGGATCGCGGATTCGGCCTGCACCGGGTTGCGTTGCCGCCGCAGGAATTGGGCGGTCAGGTTCGGCTTGACATCGTCAAATTCACGATTTCGAAGGTGGTTGTGACTGGAAACAAGCAGTATGACGTGGCCAACATTCGAGCCAGCGTACCGCAATTGCAAGAAGGTACCACGCCCAATTTCAACAAATTGGCAATCCAGACCGGTATTGCCAATGAAAGTCAGGGCAAGCAGATTCAGGTGGCGTTGAAGGAATCTGCCGACCCGGACAAGATCGACGCCAGCATCACAGTCACCGAGGGCAAGCCGTGGAACTTCTCGGTATCTCTGGCAAACACGGGCTCGGCGGCGTCTGGCCGTGACCGGCTGACCTTTGCGGGAGGTCATGCGAACCTTTTCAACCTGGATCACCAGTTCATTGGCGCCTACACCACATCATTGGAGCGGGCCAAAGATGTCAAGCAGTTGGGCTTGAACTACAAGGTTCCGTTCTACGGGGTCGGTGGCGTGCTGTCCGCCAGCTACACCCAATCCGACGTGGTTGGCAACTTTGGCACCTTCTCCAGTACGGGTGCAGGGCACACGCTGGGATTGAGCTATTCCCATCATCTGGCGCCGAACAAGGGCTACAGGGGGTTCGTGACGCTGGGCGTTGACGACCGTGTTTTTGACCCGACACAGATCAATGGCATTGTGGTGCCCGGTCAGTCGGCTCGCCGTTCTCGCCCGATGTCCTTTGGCTATTTGGGGCGCTCCGAGTCAGACGCGGTCAATTGGAGCTACAACGCGGATATTGCCTACAACCTTCCCGGAGGTTCGGGTAACAACGTGACGGCCTACATGACCGAGGATCCGCGGGTTGATACCGCCAAATGGCGTGCAATTCGCGGCGGTGGTAGCTACCTGTCGTATTTCTCCAAGGGCTGGCTGATTGGCGTGCGGGGCCAGTTCCAGTACTCCAATCAGGCCCTGATTTCCGGTGAGCAATTTGGCTTGGGAGGTGCAGCATCGGTACGCGGAACCTCGGAGCGAGCCATTGCTGGTGACCGCGGCTTGTTCGCGTCGGTTGAAGTTACAACGCCGGAATTGGCGACCGGTCTGCGGCTGGTGTCGTTTGTGGATGCGGGCTCGCTGAGCAATATCAATTCGCTCAACTTGGCGAAGCCATCGAGTGACCAGATCCAGAGTATTGGACTAGGATTGCGCTACGCCGCCCAGGCATTTTCGGTGACCGCCGACTATGGCCGCATCGTTCAGGGCAGCTCCGTACCGGTAACGCTGAACTCGAGCGCGCCGCAACGCGATGACGAAAAGATCCACGTCAATTTGACGACGCGGTTTTGATACATTCCAGTCAAGGCCGTTATCCATGGCAGGCTTGAAGGCAGGAGCGCCGACTCCGGTCGCACTTACAGTTCACGGGCAATCCCGAGCACTGGAGGTGGCATTTTCTGACGGCGCCGGATTTCGCATTCCCTTCGAATTGATGCGCGTGTATTCGCCGTCGGCCGAGGTACAGGGGCATGGTCCGGGGCAGGAGGTGCTGCAGACCGGCAAGCGCGAGGTCGAACTGTTGGGCCTGGATCCGGTGGGCAACTACGCCGTGCAGCCAAGGTTTTCGGACGGTCACGACAGTGGCATCTTTTCCTGGGATTACCTGTACTTTTTGGGCTCACAGCAGGAACAATTGTGGGCACAGTATCTTTCCCGTCTCAAGGCTGCAAATGTCGACCGTGATGCTGCTATGCAGGGCAAGGCCGGATCTGCATGCAGCAGCCATTGACACGGTCATGGTTGGCGCTGCCAGCACCTATGTAAGATTAGATCCATAGCAAGTGCGGCGTGGGTTTTCAACACAAGCGCCACAAATTCTCCGTGCTGGCGCAAGGTTGTCAGTCCCTGATGTTCCGATCAGGACTAGCATTCCCGACATGAGTTCAACGCACTTCGGTTTTGAGTCAGTTGATGAGGCCCAAAAGGCCGGACGCGTGCGTGGCGTCTTTGATTCCGTGGCCCCCAAGTACGATCTGATGAATGATCTGATGTCGATGGGCCTGCATCGGGCATGGAAGGCATACACGGTCATGGTGGCTGATCTGCGGCCTGGCCAGAGCGCGCTTGACATTGCGGGTGGCACGGGTGACATGGCCATGGCATTTGCGGGCAAGGTCGGCAGTTCGGGCATGGTGGTGCACACCGACATCAATGAAGCGATGCTCAAAACTGGCCGAGATCGGCTGCTCGATGCGGGCCTTGTGCTGCCGACCCTTGTGTGCGATGCCGAGGCCCTGCCATTTGCCAATGGCAGTTTTGACGTGGTTTCCGTCGCTTTCGGCCTGCGCAACATGACCCATCAGGATGCCGCCATCCGCGAGATGCATCGGGTCCTCAAGGTGGGCGGTCGCTTGCTGGTGTTGGAGTTTTCCAAAGTGGCGCCGCCACTGGAGAAAATGTATGACTGGTATTCTTTCAAAGTCTTGCCCAAGTTGGGCAAACTGGTTGCAGGTGATGACGCGAGCTATCGCTATCTTGCGGAGTCGATCCGCATGCACCCGACGCAGGAAGCGCTAAAGGCCATGATCAAGCAGGGTGGATTTGCCCATGTGGAGTATCACAACTTGACCGGTGGTATGGTCGCGCTGCACGTTGGATTCAAAGCGTGAGGATGCGGCCGCGCTCTGGTCTTGAGGTTGGTGGTTTGTCGGTTTCTTTGGAGACATCATGAAAATCTGGGCAATAGCATTATCAATCGTACTGGCGGTCGCGGGGATTGATGCCCACGCGGCCAAACGTCTGGGCGGTGGCAAGTCGGTGGGAAAGCAATCAAACAACGTGACGCAGCGTGAGGCCACACCGACGGCTCCTGGCGCGCCGACACAGAATGCCGCCAACGCTGCAAAGCCGTCCGTTCCTGCGGCGGCGCCGCCCGCGGCACCAAAGCGTCCGTGGGGTGCCATGCTGGGTGGCCTGGCTGCAGGACTTGGGCTGGCGTGGCTGGCGCATTCCCTGGGTATGGGCGAGGCATTCGGTCAATTCATGTTGTTTGCCCTCCTGGCCCTGGTGATCATGCTGGCCGTGGGATGGTTCGTGCGCTCACGGCGCGCCAGTCAGAACAATGCGCAACCGGCTGGAGGCGCTCCGTATGCCTTCCAGGGCGCGACTGCCGGTGCTGGCAGCGCAGATGCAAAGCCGGCGTATCGGCCGGAGAATGTTGGAAACGATGCTTCAGCGCGACCGTGGGAACGCAATAGCATGGGCTTCGAAGTCAGCAAGATGCCTGCTGCAGAGGGTTCGATGATCGGATCGGCCATCGGGGGATCTCAGAACTGGTTCATTCCAGCTGATTTTGATACTGACAGCTTCCTCAAGGCAGCCAAGGAAAATTTTGTGACACTGCAGGCGGCCTGGGACAAGTCGGACATTCCGGCTTTGCGCTCCTTGATGACCGATGGCATGGTTCAAGAGATCCAGACCCAGTTGGCTCAGCGCGAGGTGCACACAGGTGGCCCGTTTAACCATACCGATGTCGTCATGCTGGAAGCCCAGTTGCTGGGGCTTGAGGACCTGGGAACCGACTATATGGTCAGTGTTGAATTCTCCGGCATGATTCGGGAAGACCCGTCTTCGGGACCCAGTCCGTTTCGCGAGGTCTGGAACATGACCAAACCCAAGAGCGGCACTGTTGGGTGGCTGGTTGCGGGGGTGCAAGCACTGCAATAGTTGGGTCTGAAGCGGTATGGCCAGGAGGTGGCGGGCCGCATTGCGGGAATAATCGGGGGCTATGGCAACTCAGTCCCCTTTTGAAATGCTGGACCGCTTGGCCAGCAGTGTGGTCAGTGCAGTGGCGCCGCCGGAATGGGCGGTCGCCGAGCTACAGCGCAAGATGGTACTGGTACTCAACCACGTGCTGCTGCAGGAGCCTGAAGCCGTTTCCCGCTTGAAACGGCAAAGCGGGCGGACCATTCTGGTGCAATGGCGTGGCCTGACGTTGCGTTTGGGCGTCTCACCTATGGGCTTGCTGGAGATCGCCTCGGCAACGCAGTCGCCTGATTTGACATTTCAACTGACCCAAGACCTGATTGCCGAGATAGCCCAAACGCTGCTGCAGGGCGACAAGCCGGCTGTCCGGATCGAGGGTGACGTGCAACTCGCCGCTGAGATCAATTGGCTGGTCGACAATGTACGTTGGGACCTGGAGGAAGATCTGGCGAGGCTGATTGGTGACGTGCCCGCGCATGCGATGGGGCAGATGGCACATCGCCTCGTGCAGGCCCTGGGCCAGTTCCTGCGGATGGCAACTCCAGCAAGCCGCGGCACGCCATGACCCGGCTGTATCGGGGCGCATTCATCGTTTGGGTTGTATTGCGCTACGGCCTGGACGAGCTCGTGTTGACCAGCTTTCAGAAGCCTTGGCTGCAGATGCTGGCTCGCATCGTGTCGTTTGGCCGTCGCTTGGATGCTCCACGCGGACAGCGTTTGCGTGAGGCCCTGGAACAACTGGGTCCGATTTTTGTTAAGTTCGGACAGGTGTTGTCGACGCGGCGAGACCTGTTGCCGCGCGACATCGCGGACGAACTTGCTCGCCTGCAGGATCGCGTACCGCCCTTTGACTCCGACGTTGCAATTGCCATGATAGAGCGCGCCTTTCGGCGGCCGCTGGCATCCGTCTTCAGTTCCTTTGAGCGTGTACCAGTGGCCAGCGCCTCAATCGCTCAGGTGCACTTTGCTGTCCTCAAGGATCGCAGTGGATTGGAACGCCAGGTTGCCGTCAAGGTGCTGCGTCCCGGAATGCTCCCGGCAATCGAGAAGGATCTGAGCCTGATGCGCATGATGGCCGGTTGGATCGAGGGCATGTCGACCGATGGCAGGCGCCTGAAGCCGCGGGAGGTGGTTGCCGAATTCGACAAGTACCTGCACGATGAACTCGATCTGGTGAGGGAGGCATCCAGTGCGGCGCAATTGCGGCGCAACATGGAGGGACTCAATCTGGTTCTGATTCCGGAAATGTTCTGGGATTACTGCATGCCCGACGTCATGGTGATGGAGCGCATGGAAGGCATTCCCATCAGCCAGACGCAGCGCCTGCGTGATGCCGGCGTCGACTTCCCGAAGCTGGCGCGTGATGGCGTCACGCTGTTCTTTACGCAGGTGTTCCGCGACGGCTTCTTTCATGCCGACATGCATCCAGGCAATATCCAGGTCAGCATCGCACCCGCCACGTTTGGACGCTACATTTCCCTGGATTTCGGCATCGTGGGCACCTTGACCGAGTATGACAAGGAGTACCTCGCCCAGAACTTCACGGCATTTTTTCGACGTGACTACAAGCGGGTCGCGGAATTGCATGTCGAGTCGGGCTGGGTGCCGCCCAACACCCGGGTTGACGAACTCGAGTCGGCCATCCGCTCTGTCTGTGAACCCTACTTCGATCGGCCGCTGCGGGAGATATCGCTGGGCATGGTGCTGATGCGCCTGTTTCAGACTTCAAGGCGCTTCCATGTCGAAATCCAGCCGCAGCTGGTGTTGTTGCAAAAGACGCTGCTCAATATTGAAGGCCTGGGCCGCGAACTGGATCCGGAACTGGACCTGTGGAGCACGGCCAAACCGTTTCTGGAGCAATGGATGGTGCAGCAGCTTGGCCCGCAGAAATTGATGGAGCAATTGCGTGAGGAGGCGCCGCGCTATGCCCGTTACCTTCCAGAGCTGCCACGTCTTATGTATGATTTTTTGCGCAAGCAGGGTGCGAACTCCCGCAGCGCCCTGGATGAACTGCTGGTCGAGCAGCGCCGCACCAACCGGTTGCTGCAAAGCATGATGTATGGCGCGATTGGCTTCGCACTCGGGTTGGTGGTGATGCAGCTGGTGATGCGGCTGCGGATTTTCTGAAGCGGTTTTGCCGCTGTGCGTAAACTCACGAAAGGAAGCATCCCGTGCTGTTGACTTTGGTCATTTTCTATTTGCTGGTCACAATCGCCATCGGTTTGTACGCGGCCAAGCGGGTCAAGACTTCGGCGGACTTTGCCATCGCCGGGCGCAAACTGCCCCTGGTGATGATTGTGACCACCACCTTTGCCACCTGGTTTGGCTCCGAGACGGTGCTCGGCATTCCGGCCAAGTTTGTCAATGGTGGCTTCAATGGCGTGGTGGAGGATCCGTTTGGCGCTGGCACTTGTCTGATTCTGGTTGGGTTGTTCTTTGCCGGCCGCCTGTACAAGATGACGCTGCTGACGATCAGCGACTACTACCGGGAGCGCTTTGGCCGGGTTGTCGAGGTCGCGTGTTCACTGATCATCATGCTGAGTTATCTGGGTTGGGTCTCGGCCCAGGTCACGGCGTTGGGGCTGGTGTTCAATGTGCTCTCAGGTGGCGATATCGGCCTGTCCGCTGGCATGTTCATTGGCGTGGTGTCGATACTGGCCTACACCTTGTTTGGCGGCATGTGGTCGGTGGCAGTGACCGACTTCATCCAGATGATTGTGTTGGTCACCGGCCTGGCCGTGCTGGCCGTGTTTGCCGGCAACCAGGCCGGCGGCGCCGACAAGGTCATCGCCCTGGCCACCAGCCAGGACTTGTTCCGCTTCTGGCCCGAACCCCAG
>JANMKM010000581.1:0-9294 GCA_031372035.1 Rhodoferax sp.
CTGCGCAGCCGAGCGCAGCAGCTCGCCCGCCCGCTTGATGATTTCACTGCCCTTGATGGCCTCTTCACCCACATTGAGCAGACCCACGGTTGGGCTGTCGTTACCACCGAGCGACGACACCAGGGCTGACCCCATCACGGCAAACTGCAGCAGGTGTTCGGCGCTGCAATCGACATTGGCACCCAGGTCGAGCACCGTTGTGGCACCGCCCCGGGCATTGGGCAATTGGGTTGCAATGGCTGGCCTGTCGATGCCATCCATGGTCTTGAGCAGGTAGCGCGAAATGGCCATCAGGGCTCCGGTGTTGCCCGCCGAAACGGCTGCTTGGGCGACGCCGCGCTTGACCTGGTCGATCGCCACCCGCATCGACGAATCCTTCTTGCGCCGCAAGGCGATCTCGATAGGGTCATCCATGGCCACAACTTGGGTGGCCGGCACCTTGGTAGCGCGTTCATGGTTGAAACCACGCAACTGCGCATCCAGACCCACCAGAATCAGACTGGCCTGATCGTGGTGCTGCAGGAAGGCACGGCAGGCCGCAAGCGTTACGGAAGGCCCGTGATCGCCCCCCATGCAATCAACAGCGATGGTGATCATGGGCATTCGGCCAGCGGCGGATCCTGAAGTACATGGCAGACTGCTGCGCCAATGCAAAGGCCCGACGCTACCTTGACGATAGCTTCGGGCCTTTTGCGCTGTGGCTGCTCAGCCAGCGCGGTCCGATCAGGCTTCGGCCTTGGTCTTCAACACCTTGCGGCCACGGTAAAAGCCGGTCGGGCTGATGTGATGCCGCAAGTGGGTTTCCCCCGTGGTCGATTCAACGGCGATGCCGGGAACCACCAGGGCGTTGTGCGAACGGTGCATGCCGCGCTTGGAAGGTGACTTCTTGTTTTGTTGGACGGCCATGATCCGCTCCTAAAGGTCTGTGCTGCACCGGTGCAGCAATCTGGGTTGGTGGGCGCTACCCCGTTCGATCCTGCCCGGATTTGCTTTCGGCAAGGGCAAGCGACGACGCGGCTTTTTAGCTTAGCCACACATTATAGCCTGAGGTTGCGCCTAGCGCGGTTTGCCGATCTGGAGCCCTGCCAACACCGCAAAAGGATTGGGCGCAGCTGCATTCGACTCGATGAAACCGGCATCGGCCACAGCCATCCTGACATCCACAGGGCAAACCTCGTGCCGTGGCACCAGAGGCATCTCCATCAACAGCTCATCCTCGATCAGTTCATGCAGGTTCATGTCACGCTGCAAGGCCAGCACGTCCTCCTCAGACGCATCGTCCTCGGCTTCGGCAATCGCCTCATCAGCCACAAAACGGTAATCACGCTCCACGCGCACCGCCATCAACACTGGCTGCAGACAGCGCTGGCAGGTCAACGGCAAGGTGGTATCGACCGCCAACCGCAGCCAGGCTTCGTCCTGGCCTGCGGCCGTAATCTGAAGCCGACCAACAGCCGTCCAGCTGACCGCCAGACCGGCCAGCGACGCATCGGTGGTCAGATCAGGCAGCACCCGGTCAAAGGCCGTCAGGCTCTCGCTACCTGCAAGCTCTCCGCCTGCCCGGGCCAGTGCCATGGGATCAAAGTTGCGCGCCACGAACCGCTGGGTCATGCAAGCAGTGTAAGAGAATCCGGTCATGTCCGAAGCAATCATTCGTCCCTTGATACTGGGCTCGAGCTCGCGTTACCGGCGCGAACTGCTCGAACGCCTGCATGTTGCCTTCACGGTGATCACGCCCGATCTGGACGAGACCGCCAGGCCACAGGAATCGCCTGTGGCGCTGGCATCCAGGCTGGCGCTGGAAAAGGCCAATGCCGTGGCCCGTCGCAACCCGGACAGCGTGGTGATCGGCTCGGACCAGGTTGCTGACCTGGACGGTGCAGCCTTGGGTAAACCGGGAACCCATGAACGCGCGCTCCAGCAACTGCGCCAGATGCGCGGCCGTACGGTGCTGTTCCATACGGCGGTTGCCGTCGTATGCCACGCCAGTGGCTTCTGTGGCACAGATCTGGCAACCGTCGAGGTGCAGTTCCGCGTGCTGTCCGACGCTGAGATCGAGACCTATCTGCAGCGCGAACAGCCGTACGACTGCGCCGGCAGCGCCCGCAGCGAAGGGCTGGGCATTGCCTTGCTCGATTCCATCCGCAACGATGACCCGACGGCGCTGGTCGGCCTGCCCTTGATCCGCACCTGTCGCCTGCTGCGAGCGGCCGGCATCCCGCTGCTGCCATGAATACCATGGCCAAGGGCACTACAGCAACCTTGTCGCCTGCGCCCGCCGGCCGACTGTATCTGGTACCAGCCCCGCTGGACCATGGCTACCCACATGTTGGGCGCCTGTCAGATGTCATGCCGGAAGGAACCATGCGCGTCGCTGCGCGTCTGCGTCATTGGGTTTGTGAAAACGCCAAGTCCGCCCGGGCCTACCTCAAGCGGATCCACGAGCACCACGCCTTGCAGACACCGTTGCAGGAACTCGAGCTGGTCGAGCTGTCGCATGCAGTGCACAAGAAGGGCGACCACCAGGGTGACCACGACGCCCGCCATCTTCTGGCTCCAGCCTTGCGCGGCGAGGACATGGGTCTGCTCAGCGAAGCCGGCATGCCGGCTGTGGCCGACCCGGGTTCCTCGGTGGTGCGCGCAGCCCATGACCTGGGTGTTGAAGTCGTGCCGCTGGTCGGCCCGGTGTCCCTGCTGCTGGCCATCGCGGCCAGCGGCCTCAACGGCCAGAACTTCGCCTTCACCGGCTACCTACCCCAGGATGCCGAGGGACGCGGTGAACGCATCCGGCAACTGGAATCGCTCGCCTTGAAGACGGGGCAAACCCAGGTCTTCATAGAAACGCCCTACCGCAATGCAGTGCTGCTGGCCGCGTTGCTGCAGACCTTGCAGCACAATACGCGGCTTGCCGTATGCGCCGGCCTGACGCTTGAACCACAGAAGTGCCGCAGCGATACGGTCAAGACCTGGAGGCAACGGCCCTGGTCACTGGACAAGAGCCTGCCAGCGGTATTTGCCATCGGGCGCTGACGGCAGCACCGCATCGGCCAGGACGGCCGGCGCCTCTCAGCGCAAGCTCGTGAGCGAACGCACGGCGCGGATGCTGCCTTCGCCGAACGCGGCGCCAAAGCGCTTGACCAGGCGCTCGGCGACGTTGTCGCGACGGGTGTAGTCAATGATCTCCTCGGCCTTGACCACCTCGCGCGCAACATAGTCCAGGTTGCCGAAGTGGTCCGCCAACCCCAGTTCGATCGCCTGCTGGCCGCTCCAGAACAGACCGCTGAAGGTTTCCGGCGTCTCCTTCAGACGCTTGCCACGCCCGGCCTTCACGGCCTCGATGAACTGCTTATGGATCTGGTCCAGCATGGCCTGGGCATGCAGGCGCTGCTTGTCGGTCTGCGGGCTGAAGGGGTCCAGGAAGCCCTTGTTTTCGCCAGCCGTCATCAGTCGCCGCTCGACCCCCAGCTTGTCCATCAGACCGGTAAAGCCGAAGCCGTCCATCAGCACCCCGATGCTGCCCACAATGCTGGCCTTGTCGACAAAGATCTGGTCGGTCGCGACAGCAATGTAATACGCGGCCGAGGCGCAGGACTCCTCCACCACGGCGTACACCGGCTTGTTGTGCTTTGTCCGTAAACGCGAAATTTCGTCGTTGATGATCCCGGCCTGGACCGGACTGCCGCCGGGCGAATTGATCAGCAGAACCACCGCCTGGGCACCGGTGTCCTCAAACGCACTGCGCATGGCCGCCACCACTGCCTCGGCGCCAGCTTCAGCGCCGGACGCTATTTCTCCCTTGATCTCCACCACCGCCGTGTGGGCCGTTGTCACATCGCGCGGAGTCGTGGTCCGGCCCATCACGGCCCACAGCAGGAAGATGAAGAAGGCCAACCAGGACAGGCGCAGAAAATTGCGCCAGCGGCGCGCCGTCCGCTGCTCGTCCAGGACCGCAAAAGCAAGCTTCTCCAGGGTGGTGCGCTCCCATCCGGCGGGCGGCGGCGCCGCACCGGCTGCTGGTGCCTTGTCCACCGGCGGCTGCGGGCCTGCCGCCCCAGCCGGGATTGGCCCGAGTACCGGCTCCTGCCGCGCCAGGGGGTCTGTCTTTGCAGCACTGTGCGGCTCGGGCATCTGAGGGTCGGACATGGGTCAGAACTCTATGGGCTTCATATTATGGGCAGTATGCCAGCGCACCACGCCGTCGATCTCGTCCAGGTCAATCTTGACCAGGCCGCCACGGCAGGGGCCACCAATGCAGGCCCCGGTTTGCGGACTGTACATGGCGCCGTGGGTGGCGCACATCAACCAATGGCCCGAACTGTCAAAAAACCGATCCGGCTGGTAGTCCATTTCCATCGGCACATGGGCACAGCGGTTCAGGTAGGCATGCACCGCGCCACGGTAGCGAATGGCAAAGGCACGGCAGCTCTGGCCCAGATAGACGACGTCAAAGGGGACGGCCAACCCACCGTCGCGCAAGTCGGCGGAATTGCACAGATCAATGGCGGCTTCCATGGTGGGGCTTGTTGAACGCTATGCTAAACCCTGGCCTGCAGCCAGGCGTCGAGCTGGGCCACCGAGTGCGCCACATACTGCGGACCCAATGCGCCAAAGGCCTGCGGTTCGTGCGCACCATAGCTGACGGCAACGCTGGCACAGCCTGCGTTTGCAGCCATCTCCAGATCATGGGTGGTGTCGCCAACCATCAGCGTACCCCCCGCGCCAATGCCAGCCTGATGCATCAGCTCATGCAACATGCGCGGGTTCGGTTTGCCAGCAGTTTCGTCGGCAGTGCGCGAAGCCAGGAATACGTCGGTCAATCCTGCAGCGCGCAGTGCCTGGTTCAGGCCTGAGCGGCTTTTGCCCGTAGCCACTGTCAGCAGCGCACCACGGGCGCGCAAACCGTCGAGCATGGCGGGCACACCCGCAAACAGCGTGATGTCGTCCTGGTGCGCCATATAGTGATGGCGGTAACGGGCGCCCAACTCCGGATAGCGATCCTTCGGTACATCCGGCGCCGCATGCGCCAGCGCCTGCATCAAACCGAGCCCGATCACATAGGAGGCATCCTTGTCGCTGGGTACAGTGCCACCCACATCGGCCACCGCCAGCTGGATGCAGCGGGTGATGATGGCGGTCGAGTCGAACAGTGTGCCGTCCCAGTCGAAGGCGATCAGTTCAAAGCGGTCCGGGTGCGACATGGGAGAGTGGCTTGGCTTGGGGTTCGAGATGGTCAAGAAATTGCTGCAGTTCAGGCGGCAGCGGCGCCAGCAGGGTCAGTCGCTCGGCGCTGGCTGGATGGTCGAACTGTAACCGCCAGGCGTGCAGGAACATGCGCCGCAGACCCTGCTTGACCAGAGCCTTGTTCAAGGCAAAGTCGCCGTACTTGTCATCACCGGCGATGGCATGCCCGGAGGCGGCCAGATGAACCCGGATCTGGTGGGTGCGGCCGGTCTTGATCGTGACCTCCAGCAGACTGAAGCCCGGCAAGCTGCGCAACACCTGGACCAGGGTGATGGCCCGCATGCCGTCCGGATCATCGCGCGCAACCACCTTGACCCGGCGCTCGCCATCCGCCTGCAGGTACTTGTGCAGCGGCAGATCAATCACCCGGGTCTTGGCCGGCCAGGCACCCTGGACCAGCGCCAGATAGGTCTTGCCGGTCTCGCGTTCCCGGAACTGGTCCTGCAGCTTGTTCAGGGCGCTGCGCTTCTTGGCAACCAGCAATACACCACTGGTCTCGCGGTCCAGCCGGTGTACCAGTTCCAGAAAGCGGCTCTGCGGCCGCGCAATGCGCAACTGCTCGATCACGCCAAAGCTCACACCGGACCCGCCATGCACAGCTACGCCGGCGGGCTTGTCCAGCGCCAGCAGGCTGTCATCTTCCAGCAACATGGGAAAGGTGCGCACCGCAACCCCGCTGGCGACGCGGGCTTGCAAGGCCTCGGCGGCGTTGCCCATCGCCAGTTCCTTGTCAGCGGCGCGCTGCGACAACCGTACCGGCGGCAGGCGCACCATGTCACCTGCGGCAATCCGCGTATCGGCGGCGGCGCGGCCCTTGTTCACCCGCACTTCGCCACTGCGGATGATCCGGTACACGTGGGTCTTGGGCACGCCCTTGAGTTGGCGCATGAGGAAATTGTCAAGGCGCTGGCCTGCGGCCTCTTCATCCACCAACAGCGATTTCACCTGCGGCTCGGCGGGGGAGGTATTGCCCCCTATAATGTGTTTCACTAGCGATGCGCTGCAAGTGGTTGATTTGTCTGGAGTTTAGTCCAGACACCACCGCCCGCACCGTTGGACCGGTCGATGCCACCTGGTGCATCGCCTGCAAACTGACGGCCCACGCCAACAGTGGCACGCGAAGTTCCAGGTTCTGCCCGACGCCTTGAAGCACTGAAACGGAATACTGTAGTTTCCAGACCCCGCGTCTGGGAACGGACTGAAGCGAGATGTTTGTGTTGCTGCGCCTGATCATGCTCTGCCTGGGTTGCGTTTTCGCGCAGCTTCGGCGTCTGCATCGGCCGGCCGTGCCCGCAAGCCAGGCGCGAACAGCTACCATTTTGGTAGCATACCCAAACCAGCATCCCCTCGCTCCCCTCCACGCGCCCACGCTGCGACTCACCCTTTGAGTCCTGGCTCTCCGGCAATTCCTCCTCACTTCAACAGCGTCTGTCCTGGCATCGTTTGCTCACATTGAGCATGTGTAGGGTCTGATAGGACACCGCGCCGCAACCTCCGGGTTGTCCGGGTCCGGACCCAAACGAGAACGAAGGGGACTCCGATGAAAAGGATGCTGATCAATGCCACCCAGGCTGAAGAACGCCGGTTGGCCATCGTCGATGGACAAAAACTCCTCGACTACGAAATCGAGATCGAGGGCCGCGAACAGCGCAAAGGCAATATTTACAAGGCTGTCGTGACGCGGGTCGAGCCCTCGCTCGAAGCCTGCTTTGTCGACTACGGTGAAGACCGCCATGGCTTCCTGCCATTCAAGGAAATCTCGCGCCAGTATTTCCAGCAAGGCGTGGCCGTCAGCCAGGCCCGGATCCAGGATGCGATCCGCGAAGGCCAGGAACTGGTGGTGCAGGTGGAGAAGGAAGAGCGCGGCAACAAGGGTGCCGCCCTGACCACCTTTGTCTCGTTGGCCGGCCGCTACGTCGTGCTGATGCCCAACAACCCGCGGGGTGGCGGCGTCTCGCGCCGGATCGAGGGTGACGACCGGGCCGAACTCAAGGAGGCCATGGACCAGCTGGAGTACCCCAATGGCATGAGCATCATTGCTCGCACCGCCGGCATCGGCCGCAGCGCGCCGGAACTGCAGTGGGACCTGAGCTACCTGCTCAAGCTCTGGACCGCGATCGACGGGGCTACCAAGGGCGCCAAAGGCGCATTCCTGATCTACCAGGAATCGAGCCTGGTGATCCGTGCCATCCGTGACTATTTCAACAACGACATTGGCGACATCCTGATCGACACCGACGACGTGTATGACCAGGCCCAGCAGTTCATGGCTCACGTCATGCCCGAGCATGCGGCCCGGGTCAAGCGTTACCGCGACGATGCACCGTTGTTCTCGCGCTTCCAGATCGAACACCAGATCGAGTCGGCCTATGCCCGCACGGTGCAGTTGCCCAGTGGGGGTGCCATCGTGATCGACCACACCGAGGCCCTGGTCTCGGTGGACGTGAACTCGGCCCGCGCCATCAAGGGCGGCGACATCGAGGAAACAGCGACCCGCACCAACCTGGAGGCGGCTGATGAAGTAGCGCGCCAGATGCGCCTGCGCGACCTGGGCGGCCTGATCGTGATCGACTTCATCGACATGGAAGAAAGCCGCAACCGGCGTGACGTGGAAAACCGGCTGCGCGACGCCCTGCGGCAGGACCGGGCCCGCGTGCAGTTTGGCACCATCAGCAAATTCGGCCTGATGGAGATGAGCCGGCAGCGGCTGCGCCCGGCCCTGAGCGAGGGCGCATCCATCCCCTGCCCGCGCTGCGGCGGCTCCGGCCATATCCGGGACACCGAAAGCTCGGCACTGCAGATCCTGCGCATCATCCAGGAAGAGTCACTCAAGGACAACACAGCTTCTGTGCTGTGCCAGGTGCCGGTGGATGTGGCCTCGTTCCTGCTCAACGAGAAGCGCACCGAGATCGCCAAGATCGAACTCAAGCAGCGCATCAACGTGCTGATGGTTCCGAACAAAACGCTGGAGACGCCCAACTACAAGCTCGAGCGCCTCAAGCATGACGACCCGCGCCTCGACGGCATGGAGGTCAGCTACAAGATGGCCGACGAAGTGGAAGACCCGACCAGCGTCACCCGGCGCTCGCAGGAGCCCACCAACCGCCAGACACCGGTGATCAAAGGTGTGCTGCCCGATGCACCGGCACCCATTGCCGTGCCAAAGCCCGAACCCCTGAAAGCGGTGGCGCCGGTGGCCGTGGCCCCTGCGCCCGCGCCAGCCCCGATCCAGCCCGCGGAAAAGGGCTTTTTCGGCTGGATCAAGGGCCTGTTTGCGCCAGCAGTAACAACACCGGCACCCGTGGCCGCGCCCAGCCCCACTGAAGACAGGGCACCCGCCCGTGGCGGCCGGGACGGCGCCCGGCGCGAGCCCCGACCGGACGGCGCACGTGCCGACGGCCGGCCCGAAGGCCGTGGCGGCCGTGCTGACGGCCGTGGTGGCCGCGGCGATGGCCGCGGTGGCCGTGGCAACCGCGGTGGCCAGAACGCCGACAGTCGCGGCGGCGAGGGTCGCGGGGAGCGCCCGCCGCAGGCGCCGCGCGAGCGCGCCGAACCGGACAGCCGCAATGCAGCAACCGCGACCAGCGGCGTGGTGGATGCCCAGGAAGCACAGCGCATTCAGCGTAATGCCGAGCGCGGTGAGCGGCCGGAACGCAACCGCGGCGGCGACCGCGGACGCGGCGCCGAGCGCAACGGAGCGCGCGGCGAAGGTGCGGAGCGGACCGGGCGCAGCGAAGCAGAACCACAGGCGCGCGATGAGTTCCGCGGCGAAAACCGGGAAGGCCGCGAGGGTCGCGGCCTGGGCCGCAACGAGCGCGGACCGCGCCAGGATGAGCGCGCCCGTCCCGAACAGCGTGCCGACGACAGCCACAATGGCGCGGCTGGCATGGCCCCGAACGGCGATGCCCAAGCCCAAAGCACTCAGGAAAGCCCGGCGTTGCAGACGGCCACGGGAGCGTGATTCGCGCATGTCTGGAAAGTCTAACGTTGGGTTTCGGGCCAACTTGCGCATTTCGGGTCAGGACCATGCGCGAATCTGCTCCGACCCTTGAC
>JANMKM010000574.1:0-15283 GCA_031372035.1 Rhodoferax sp.
GCTTTCGCGCCTTGGGGCGGCCCGGCGGCGCTCACGCCAGGTGTTCGGCCGGTATATAATTCAGGACTTCGCGAAAAGTACGCCGGATGGTCTGGCGCGGCTGCCGCACATGACACATCAGGAATTTCCATGAAAGCCGGCATACACCCCAACTACCGCGAAATCTGTTTCGTGGACCTGTCCAACAACTTCAAGTTCGTGACCCGGTCCTGCGCCCAGACCAAGGAAATGATCGAGATGGAAGACGGCCGCAAGCTGCCGCTGTACAAGCTCGACACTTCCAGCGAGTCGCATCCCTTCTATACTGGCACGCAAAAATCCGTGGACAACATGGGTGGCCGCGTTGAGAAGTTCCGCAACCGTTTTGGCAAGCCAGCCGTCAAGTAAGCGGAATTCGCTCCAGCCAAGAGGCAGCCCGGTTATCCGCGCTGCCTTTTTTCATGCCCCCTTCGTGAGCCAACCCACTCCCGCCATCGTTGCCCAGGGCGCAGTCCGGCGTTTGCCGCGGCTGGCGCTGCTGCTGTTTTGTGCCGGCTACCTGCTGCCCGGCTTCATCGGCCGCGAGCCCTGGAAGAGCGCCGACATGACGGCCTTCGGCTATATGGCGGAGCTGGTGCGGGGCAGCAGCAGCTGGTTCGCACCGACCCTGATGGGCATGGCACCCGAGGTTGACGCGCTGCTGCCCTATTGGCTGGGCGCCTGGGCGATGCAACTGGCACCAACAACCATGGCGCCAGACTTTGCTGCCCGCATTCCGTTCATGGCGCTGCTGGCCCTGGCATTTGTAGCCACCTGGCACGGCATCTACTACCTGGCGCGCAGCCCGGCAGCGCAACCCGTGCCCTTTGCCTTTGGCGGTGAGGCGCTGGCGCCCGATTACGCCCGCGCCATGGCCGACGGCGGCCTGCTGGCCTTCATTGCCTGCCTGGGCCTGGCGCAACTGTCGCACGAGGCCACACCGGCCCTGGCGCAGCTTTGCTGCACCGCCATGATCTTCCATGCCTTTGCCGCCATGCCCTACCGCAGTGTGGCGCCAGCCGTCAGTGGAGGCCTGGGCCTGGCGGGCCTGGCGCTGTCGGGTGCACCAACCATGGCTTTTCTGTTTGCGGCCGGCGGCGTGGTCATCGAATGGCTGGACCGGCCTGACCCCGAGGCACCACCGCACAACCAGCGCCAGCGCATGGCAGCCATGGCGCTGGCCGCCGCGGCCGTGGCCTTGTTGTGCTGGCTGTTGGACCTATGGCGTTGGCGCATCAACCTGCTGCAAACCAGCTGGGCCGAATGGCGCAGCCTGGGTCGGCTGCTGATGTGGTTCACCTGGCCGGCCTGGCCGCTGGCACTGTGGACGCTGTGGCGCTGGCGGCGCCAACTGCAGCGCGGCGAGCTCAGCCGGCACCTGGCCCTGCCCCTGTGGTTCACCGCCGTATCGGTGGCCGCAACCCTGACAACGGCTTCGGCCGAGCGTTCCTTGCTGCTGTGCCTGCCGGCGCTGGCGGCACTGGCCGCCTTTGCCCTGCCCACCCTGCAGCGCAGCGTAGCGTCATTGGTGGACTGGTTCACATTGCTGTTTTTTTCCGGCTGCGCATTGATCATCTGGGTGGTGTGGATCTCGATGCAGACCGGCGTGCCGCAACAGCCTGCAGCCAACGTGGCGCGGCTGGCGCCCGGCTTCGAGCCCTCATTCGGAATGCTGCCGTTTCTGGTGGCGCTGGTCGCTACCCTGGCCTGGGCCTGGCTGGTGCAGTGGCGTGTGGGCCGGCACCGCGCAGCCATCTGGAAGAGCCTGGTGCTGCCCGCCGGCGGTGCTGCCCTGTGCTGGTTGCTACTGATGACCCTGTGGCTGCCTCTGCTGGACTTTGCCCGCAGCTATGCGCCACTGGCCCGGCGCGTCGCGGCGACGCTGCAGCAGCCCGTCTGCGTGGAGACCCATGGCCTGAGCCGAGGCCAGATCGCCGCCTTCACCTTTCATGCCCGGCTGCAGCTGCGGCCAGCCGGTGGGCCGGTGCAGTGCCCCTGGATGATCGTGGACCGCGACTCCTACGGCTCGCTGTTTGCCACCATGTCGCCCGCCATATGGCAATTGCACAGCATCGAACGCCGTCCCAGTGACAGCGACGAGGACATCATGCTGTATCAAAGGATTCACTGACAGCGGTCGAAATCGCCACCGGCCGAATACGGCTGGCCGGAAACAGGATGGAAAAACGTGAGCCCTGGCCTGGCGTGCTCTCGATGCGCAACTCGGCTCCATGGCGTTGCGCCACATGCTTGACGATCGCCAGCCCCAGCCCGGTTCCACCGGTATCACGCGAGCGACTGCGGTCAACGCGGTAGAAGCGCTCGGTCAGGCGCGGTATGTGCTCGGGCGCGATGCCGGAGCCGGTGTCCAGCACAGAAAATCGCGCTCGGCCATCAGGTAACACCGCAAACGCCACATGGATCGCGCCACCGGCAGGGGTATAGCGGACGGCATTGCTCACCAGATTCGCCATCGCGCTTTGCAACTCGCTCCGGGACCCGGCAATCTCGCAGCCGGTTCCACCGTCGAAAGTCAGGGCCTCGCTGCCCGGCTGGTCCAGCAGCATCAGCAGGGCCTCGCCTTCCTGTTGCAGCGCCAGCATCAAAGCTTGCACCGGCACCCAGTCACTACTGCCCGGCGGCGGGCTGCCCTCCAGCCGCGACAGCGTCAGCAGGTCGCTGACCAGCGTCTGCATGCGCTCAGCCTGCTGCGCCATCAGGGCCAGGTATTGCTGTTGCTGCGCCGGACCCAGGGGCAACGACTGCAGGGTTTCCACAAAGCCGCTCAGCACGGTGAGTGGCGTGCGAATTTCGTGCGACACGTTGGCCACGAAGTCCCGGCGCATGGCATCGGCCTGCTCCACCGCCGTGATATCGCGCGACAGCAGCAGTGACCGACCTTCGCCATACGGATGCAGATGCACCGACAGTCTTACTGGCCGCGCCGGCGTGGATTCGCGCCCTGGCATCGTGACGTCGTGCGAGAAGTCGCGCTCGGCCCAGTAGCCAGCAAAGCCCGGATCACGCACCAGGTTGCCGAAGTGCTGCAGCAGATCACGCTGGGCATCGAAGCCGAAGTGCGCTGCCGCCATCTGGTTGAACCACTCGATCCGGCCCTGGGCATCGAGCAGCACCACGCCATTTGGCGATGCCTGCAGAGCCGCCAGAAAATCCTGCAGCCGCTGCTGGCCTTCCAGAATTTTCCGGTCCCGCTCACGCAACAGCCGCCGGGCCCGTTGCGCCACCTCGCCCCACAGACCGGCAGCGGGAGGCACCGGCGCCGCGTCACCCAGGCGCAGCCATTGCAGCACGCGCAGGCCCCGCACCAGATCCACCAGAAACCAGCACAGGGCACCGCCAGCCACAGCACCGAGCGCGCCCAGGCCGGGCTCGTAGTCCCGAACCAGGTACCAGCCGCACAAACCAGCGACCAGCAGACAAACGGCAAAGGACAGAAAGCGCCAGACCATGCGCAGCAGTTTAGGTTGAGCCGCAGCTCAGGCGTGCTCGGATGCCGGCCTTGCCGATAGAGCCATGGCGCTGAGCCGGTAGCCAGCTCCGCGCACGGTTTCCACCATCGCACCGGCACCGGCCAGCGACTCGCGCAGTCGCTTTACGTGCACGTCCACCGTCCGCTCTTCGATGAACACATGGTCGCCCCAGACCTTGTCGAGCAGCTGGGCCCGGCTGTGCACCCGCTCTGGGTGGTTCATCAGAAAGTGCAGCAGCTTGAATTCGGTCGGCCCGAGTTTCAACGCCTGCGCGTCGAAGCTGACCCGATGCGTGCCAGCGTCCAGCTGCAAGCCACCGACCTTGACCACACCACCCGCATGCTGAGGTGCACGCCGGCGCAGCACGGCGCGGATGCGGGCCAACAGTTCCTTGGTGGAAAAGGGCTTGGCAATGTAGTCATCGGCGCCGGCATCCAGGCCGGCCACCCGGTCGGCCTCGTCGCCGCGGGCGGTCAGCATGATGATCGGCACCGTCTTGGTCCGTTCATCCGCGCGCCAGCGCCGCGCCAGCGTCAGGCCGCTTTCGCCAGGGAGCATCCAGTCCAGCAGGATCACGTCGGGCAACACCGCATGCAGTTCGCGTTGGGCGCTGGCACTGTCCATGGCCCAGGTGGGTGCGAAACCGTTGTGACGCAGGTTCACCGCGATCAGCTCGGCAATCGCCGGCTCGTCCTCCACGATCAGCACGCTGGGCAGATGTTTCATCGCACCACCGACTCGATCTGTTCCATCGGGATGTGGCGCACATCCTCACCCTTGACCACGTAGATCACGCACTCGCCGATATTCTTGGCATGGTCGCCGATGCGCTCGACCGCCTTGGCCAGGAACAGCAGGTCCAGGCTGGGCGAGATCATGCGCGGGTCCTCCATCATGTAGGTGATGAGCTTGCGCACGAAGCCGTCGAATTCGCGGTCGATCAGGTTGTCTTCCTTCAGGATCGCCAGCGCCTCCCTGGTATCCAGCCGGGCAAAGGCGTCCAGCGCCTTGCGCAGCAGGCCCGAGGCCAGATCCGACGCCACCCGCAGTTCCAGCGACGGCAGGTTTCGGGCCGCGCCACTGCTGATGATGGAGCGCACCATTCGGGCAATCTTTTCGGCCTCGTCACCCACACGCTCCAGGTTGGCGGTGGTCTTGGAGATGGCGATCAGCAGCCGCAGGTCCCGCGCCGTCGGCTGGCGCCGGGCAATGATCGACGAGAGCTCACGGTCAATCTCCACTTCCATGATATTGACCCGGGCCTCGGTCTCTATCACCTGGTTGGCCACCTCGACGCTGAACTGCGACAGGGCGTAGATCGCCTGGCGGATTTGCGACTCCACCAGCCCGCCGAGTTCCATGACCCGGGTGGAAACGCCGCTGAGCTCCGAGTCAAATTGGGTCGAGAGATGTTTTTCAGGCATGTCGTTTCCTTGTCAACCAAATCTTCCGGTAATGTAGTCCTCAGTCTCCTTGCGCGTGGGCTTGAAGAACATCTGCTCGGTGGAGCCGAATTCCATCAGGTCGCCCAGGTACATGTAGGCTGTGTAGTCACTGCAGCGCGCCGCCTGCTGCATGTTGTGGGTGACGATCACCACCGTGTAGTCGTTCTTGAGCTCGGTGATCAGTTCCTCGATCTTGGCGGTGGAGATCGGGTCCAGCGCCGAACAGGGCTCGTCCAGCAGCAATACCTCGGGCTTGATCGCGATGCCGCGCGCAATGCACAACCGCTGCTGCTGCCCGCCGGAAAGACTAGAGCCGCTCTGGCCCAGCTTGTCCTTGACCTCGGTCCACAGCGCCGCCTTGCGCAGCGCCCACTCGACCCGGTCGTCCATGTCGGAGCTGTTGAGCGACTCGAACAGCTTGACGCCGAAAGCCACGTTGTCGTAGATCGACATCGGAAAAGGCGTGGGCTTCTGGAACACCATGCCCACCTTGGCCCGCAGCAGCGCCACATCCTTCTTGCTGGTCAGCAGGTCCTCACCGTCGAGCACGATCTGGCCTTCGGCGCGCTGCTCTGGATACAGCTCGAACATGCGGTTGAACACCCGCAGCAGCGTGGACTTGCCACAGCCCGAGGGGCCGATGAAAGCCGTGACCTTGTTCTCCGGAATCTCCAGGTTGATGCCCTTGAGCGCATGGAATTTGCCGTAGTAGAAATCCAGGTTCTTGACCGAGATCTTGGGCTTTTCCGCGTTCTTTGCAACTGTGTTCATGGTCGTCTTGTTGGTGTTGGGTGGTACCAATGGAGCGCATTGCGGCCGGCTCAGCCCTTGGTGCGGGTCAGCACCCGGGCCAGGATGTTGAGCCCCAGCACCGCCAGGGTGATCAGGAACACGCCGGCCCAGGCCAGCTGTTGCCAGTTCTCGTAGGGGCTCATGGCGAACTTGAAGATCGTCACCGGCAGGCTGGCCATAGGCTCGCTCAAGCTCGATGTCCAGAATTGGTTGCTCAGGGCCGTGAACAGCAGCGGAGCCGTCTCCCCCGCGATGCGCGCCACGGCCAGCAGCACGCCGGTGACCACGCCGGCACGGGCGGCTTTAAGCGTGATGCCCAGCACCACCTTCCACTTCGGTGCACCCAGGGCATAGGCAGCTTCGCGCAGGCCGGCCGGAATCAGCTGCAGCATGTTCTCGGTGGTGCGAATGACAACCGGTATAACGATCAGCGCCAGCGCCAGAATTCCCGCATAACCAGAAAAGGACTTGAAGCGCGTCACCACCACTGCATAGACAAACAAACCGATCACGATCGAAGGCGCCGACAGCAGGATGTCGTTCACAAATCGCGTGACATTGGCCAGCGGACCGCTGGTATCGAACTCCGCCAGATAAATACCGGCCATGATGCCAACCGGCGCACCGATGAAGGTGGCCAGCAACACCATGAGAAAGGAGCCATAGATTGCATTGGCCAGGCCACCCGGGTCGTTCGGCGGTGGCGTCATCTGGGTCAGGGTCTGCAGTGTGAGACCACTCAGTCCCAGGCGCACTGTTTCGAACAGGATCCAGAACAGCCAGAACAGGCCAAATGCCATGGCCAGCATCGCCAGTGCGATGGCAATCTGGTTCACCCGCTTGCGCTGGGCAAAGCGCGCTTCACGCATGCTATCCATGGCCGCGTTCATGTCTTGCCCCCCTCGCCCTTCTTCAACTGTGCCAGCAAAAGCTTGGACAGGCTCAGCACGACGAAAGTGATGAAGAACAGCACCAGCCCCAGGTACATCAGCGCCGCCTGGTGCAGGCCCGCTCCAGCCTCGGCAAACTCGTTGGCCAGGGCCGAGGTGATGCTGTTGGCGGCCTGAAACAGGCTGAGCGAATCAAGCTGATTGAAATTTCCGATAACAAAGGTGACCGCCATGGTCTCGCCGATGGCGCGCCCGAGCCCGAGCATGATGCCGCCAATCACACCCACCTTGGTATAGGGCAGCACCACCTTGGACATCACCTCCCAGGTGGTGGAACCCAGGCCGTAGGCCGACTCCTTGAGCAGCGTGGGCGTGACTTCAAACACGTCGCGCATCACGGAGGCGATGAAGGGAATCACCATGATGGCCAGGATGATGCCCGCCGACAGGATGCCAATGCCTACCGGTGGCCCGGAAAACAGCGCTCCCAGCACCGGCACAGAGCCAAACATCGCCTGCAGCGGCTGCTGCACGTAGGTGGACAGGATCGGGCTGAAGATCAGCAGGCCCCACATGCCGTAAACGATGGACGGAATAGCCGCCAACAGTTCAATCGCGGTGCCCAGGGGACGCTTGAGCCAGGCCGGGGACAGCTCGGTCAGGAACAGCGCAATGCCGAAGCTGACCGGCACCGCAATCAGCAGCGCGATCGCGGATGTCATGATGGTGCCGTAGATCATCACCAGCCCACCGAACTCCTCCTTCACCGGGTCCCAGGTGGTGCTGGTCAAAAAGCCCAGGCCGTACTTGCTGATTGCCGGCCAGGCGCTGATGGTCAACGACAGCAGGATGGCAAACAGCAGCCCCAGCGTCAACAGCACTGCCCCCTTGGCCAGCCAGCCAAAGATACGGTCGGCCATGGGACCGGAGCGGGCAGCTTTCATGGGCGGAGGATTGGTTCTGACACGTCCTGCAGGCTGCGCGGGCCGGTTAGCGGACAGCGCATCCGTAGAAAGTGTAGTGGACAAGGCTGTTCTCCCGGGCTGGGCAACGCAGAAACGTCAGGCCAACTACTTCAAGGCCACCGGCTTGCCAGCCGCGTCGGTCACCTGACCCCAGGCCTTTTCGATTGCAGCAATCACCGTGGCCGGCATCGGCACATAGTCCAGATCGGCAGCGACTGCGCCGCCATTCTTGTAAGCCCAGGTGAAGAACTTGAAAGTCTCGGTGGCATTGGCCGGCTTGTCCTGCTTGATGTTCATGAGGATGAAAGTGGCCGTGGTAATGGGCCAGGCGTTCTTGCCCGGCTGGTCGGTAATCAGCTGGTAGAAGGACTTGTTCCAGTCAGCACCGGCTGCGGCGGCCTTGAAGGTTTCGTCGTCCGGCGCGACGAACACACCGTCACGGTTCTTCATCAGCGTGTAGGTCATCTTGTTCTGCTTGACGTAGGAATACTCCACGTAGCCGATCGAATTGGGCAGGCGGTTGACAAAAGCGGCAACACCTTCGTTGCCCTTGCCGCCGGCGCCCACCGGCCAGTTCACGGCTGTGCCCTCACCGACCTTGGCCTTCCATTCCGGATGCACCCGGCTGAGGTAGTTGGTGAAGTTGAAGGAGGTGCCGGAGCCGTCGGCGCGGCGCACTGGAGCTATGGCTGCGTCGGGCAGCGGCAGGGTCGGGTTCAGCGCCTTGATCGCCGGGTCGTTCCACTTGGTAATCTTGCCGAGGTAGATGTCACCGAGCACCTGGCCGTCGAGCTTCATCTGCCCCGGCGCAATGCCCTTGATATTGATCACCGGCACGGTACCGCCGATCACGGTGGGGAACTGGATCTGGCCCTTGGTCTTGAGCACCTCGTCGGTCTGCGGCATGTCGGAGGCGCCGAAGTCCACGATTTTGGCATCGATCTGCTTGATGCCAGCGCCGGAGCCCACCGACTGGTAATTGATCCTCACGCCGGTGGCCTTGTTGTAGTCCGCGGCCCACTTGGCGTACACCGGGGCCGGGAAACTGGCGCCGGCACCGGTGATTTCCTGGGCCGAGGCCAAACCGAGCTGGAACACGCCGGCTGCGCCGAGCAGGCTGGCAAATGCGATTCTGGAGCTGTTGTTCATGGGTTTGCCTTCACAGTGGGTTGGACGCAAGGCCGAAGCCGATGGCATGAATGTAGGCAGCTTGTGTGACAGCCATGTGACACAAAGTCACAGCCGGCCGACGCGACACTGGGCTGGAGCGATGCAGCTGTATCGCTTTTGTCGCAAATCCGTCACTGTGCTGTCACAGATCCTGAATAGGCTTGGCTCAATCCATCAACCAGGAGAAGACCATGCCCCATCGCCGCATTCTGCTGAGCGCCTTGCTGTTCGCCGCCATGACCGGTTGTGCCACTGCGCCAGCGCCCGTTTCGGTGCCCGCCACGATTGCCGCACGCCCTGACCTGAGCATGCTGAACAAGCTCATCACCCAGGCCGGACTGACGGAAACGCTGCAGGGACCGGGACCGTTCACGGTGTTCGCCCCCAGCGATGAAGCCTTCAAGGCGCTGCCGGCCAAGACCATGGAGGACCTCGCAAAGCATCCGGACAAGCTCAAGGACGTGCTGACATACCACGTGCTGCCCGTCAGGCTGATGGCCGCCGACGCCCGAAACAGCAATGTGAAGACGGTAAACGGCGCCAACGCCGCCCTGTCCAAGGCCGGCGACTTCGTCACCGTGGAAGACGCCATGGCAACCGGTGCCGACATCATTGCCACCAACGGTGTGGTGCACGTGGTCGACAAGGTGCTGCTGCCACCAGCGCGCCGGTAGGCCTTCGTCAGAAGGGGAGCGTACCCCAGAATCTCATCAAGAAAGAACGGAGCGCTCCTCCATTTGTAGCGATGCAAGATCGCACCGCAATGGCGATAGGGCGTCAGGCGCCATTGCTTTGGGGTTCGAAACACCATGCAAGACATGCGCCGCAGGCGCCTCCAGCAAACTGTGCCAACACAAAAGGCCCGGCACTGTCCGGGGCTATGCCCGCAAAGCTGTCGCTGAACATGCGACCCAGCACCGCTGCCGGGTTGGCAAATGAGGTGCTGGCGGTGAACCAGTAGGCAGCACCGATGTAGCATGCCACCAGAATGCTGGCCTTGCCCGGCGGCGAGCGCAGGATGACAAACAGCAGGCCCGCAGTGGCAACCGCCTCAGCCAGCCACTGACCCGTGCCTCCCCGCAGCTTGGTGCTGACCTGGACGACGCTCATGTCGAACATGGCGTTCGCGAGTAACGCGCCCATCACAGCTCCGCTCAGTTGTACCAGGATGAACAGCCCCGTCAGAGGAACGCGGTCGTGAGGGGCAACCTTGCCGCAAACCGCTAACACCAGCGACACGACGGGATTGAAATGGGCTCCGCTGATCGGTCCGAGGACCTCGATCAACACGTACAACGTGAATACCGTCGCCATGGTGTTGGCGAGCAGGGCAACGCCGTTGTTGCCCTGGCTCAGGCGCTCGGCCATGATGCCGGAGCCGATGACGGCGCACAGCAGCATGGCAGTGCCGGCGAACTCGGCCAACAAGGCCTTTGACACATGTGTCTGCATGACGCCTAGCTCCAGTGGCCACAGCAGGCCGGCAAGAGCTCTGGCCGTTGGGCACGGCCTGCTGGCAGCTCAGTTCCTCTGCGCCAGATCACGGGCCGTGTCCTGCAGCATCAGTTTCGCCACCCGCTCGGCCGGCAGGTTCACCAGCAACTCCAATCGCCTGCGAATCGCATGCATGGTCTGGCGAAACGCCTCCAAGCGCTCGGCGTCAGTACCTACAAGCTCCGACGGGTCTGCGTAACCCCAGTGCGCTGTCGCCGGCTGCCCCGGCCAGTAGGGGCAGACCTCGCCCGCGGCGTTGTCGCAGACCGTGATCACCAGGTCCATGTGCGGCGCGTCAGGCTTGGCAAAGTCGTCCCAGCTTTTGCTGTGCAAGCCGGCGACGGAAATGCCGCCCTTCTCCAGCACCTGCAGCGCCATCGGGTTGGGCTGCTGGTTGTCACGCGGGTGGCTGCCGGCAGAGTAGCCCTTGAAACGGCCGCGACCCATGTGGTTGAGCAGTGCCTCGGCCAGGATGCTGCGGGCTGAATTGTGGGTACACAGGAACAGCACGTTGATGGGTGTGTCGCTCATGATCGTCCACTCTTTCAGCAACAGGCCTTGGCGGCTTCAGCGACCGGGCGCGACTTGACGAACTGCACCGGCACTGGCGCCGGTGCAGCACAACACGCTGCGCCATCGGCTTGGGCCTTTTGCTCGTTGAAGACCGGAATATTGCCCAGCGTATGGAACTGCTCCCAGGCTACGCCCTGTGGGTCAGTCACCCAGTATTTGTCGCTGCGGGCGTAGCAACAGGTGGTCTCGCCTTCATCCAGGATCGCCATATCGGCGTTGGCGGCATGGGCCCGCAGTTCCGCCAGTCCCTCCTCGCTGTCCACCTGGATGCCCAGATGGTCCACGCCAACCGCGCTGCCCCGGTTGGAGATGGCAAAGTTCACCGGCGGGTCGCTCAGCATCCATTTCGCATAGTCGGTCTCCTGGCGTGCCGGTGGCTGGTTGAACATGGCGGAATAGAACGCGATGTTCTTGGCGAGGTCTGCTACATGGACGTGAACGTGAAAGCGCTTCATGGGGCAACTCCTGGTTGGAAAATGGGGGGACGGGGATACGGAGATCAACAGCCAACGCAACCGGCCACTCTCGTCACGGCGCAGGCCTCACCTTCGCAGCAATGCTCGGTGAGGAAACCCAGCAAGCCGTTCATGGTGTCGAAATTGGCGCGGTAGATCAGGTTTCGGCCACGCGGCTGCGACGACACCAGCGCGGCGTGGGTCAACTCCTTGAGATGGAACGAAAGCGCGCTGGGCGCAACGCCCAGTTGCTCGGCAATGGCGGAAGGCGTCAGGCCCGCTGGCCCCGCCACCACCAGGGCCCTGAAGGTGCGCAGGCGCTGCAATTGGGCCAGTGCAGCCAGGGCGTTGACGATCTGTGTTTCTTCCATGATTCAATCATACAACAATTATTGAATTATTGTATTGATTGATCGAGATCTGCGTCACGTCCCTGTCACGCGGCGCTGCCAAACTGCTGCAGATGCGCGCCAGACCGAATGCTATGCTGACAGCGACCCAACTACGTCCTGTCCACTCCATGCAAAACGGTACGCGCATTGCCGCTGTCGATCTGGGATCGAACAGCTTCCGGCTGGAACTCGGACGCGTGACCTATGGCCAGTTCTACCGCACGGAATACATCAAGGAAACGGTGCGCCAGGGCGGCGGGCTGGACGAGCAGCGCAACCTGACGCCCGAGGCCATGGAGCGCGGCTGGAATTGTCTGGCCCGTTTTGGCGAACGCTTGGCCGGTTTCGGCCGCTCCCAGGTGCGGGCAGTGGCCACCCAGACCCTGCGTGAGGCCCGCAACCGCGACGTTTTCCTGGCCCGGGCCGACAAAGTGCTGGGCTTCCCGATCGACGTGATCTCCGGGCGTGAGGAAGCCCGGCTGATCTACCAGGGTGTGGCACACATGCTGCCGGCTTCCAAAGAGCGCCGCTTGGTGGTGGACATCGGCGGCCGTTCCACCGAACTGATCCTGGGGCAGAGCCTGGAAGCCCGGGTGATGGAGTCCTACCGCGTCGGCAGCATTGCCTGGTCGACCCGCTACTTCCCGGATGGCCAGTTCACGCCCCAGGCCTTTCAGATGGCCGAGATCGCCGCCAAGGCGGTGCTGGACGAAGCCCTGAACACCTACCAGCGCGACACCTGGGAGACGGCCTACGGCTCGGCCGGCACCATCGGCGCGGTGGGCGACGTGCTGACCGCCGCCGGCTGGTCCCCCGGTGTGGTCACGCGCGAAGGCCTGGACTGGCTGCTGGACAAGCTGGTGAAGGCGCAAAGTGCCGACCGGGTGCGCATCGATGGCATGAAGGAAGACCGGCGGGCAGTGATTGGTGGCGGCCTGAGCATCCTGCGTGCCGTGTTCGACCTGCTGGGCGTCGAGCAGATGCAGGCTGCCGCCGGTGGCCTGCGCCACGGCTTGCTGTATGACCTGATCGACCGCGGCGACGAGCAGACCGACCTGCGCGCCGCCACGGTGCAACGTCTGGCCGAAAGGTTCGATGTCGACATGATGCATGGCACCCGTGTGGGCCAGATTGCCAGCCGCCTGTTTCAGCAACTGCGGCTCAGTGCCGCGACGTCCATGGCATCCAATGACCCGCTGCACCAGGACGATTTGCAGTGGGCCGGGCAACTGCACGAGATCGGCACCCAGATTTCGCACAGCGACTACCACAAGCACGGCGCCTATATCCTGAACAATGCCGACGCCATCGGCTTCTCACTGGCCGAGATGCACAAGCTCAGCCAACTGGTGCTGGGGCATCGAGGTAAGCTGCGCAAGCTGGAGGTCGATGCCAAGGACAGCCTGTTTGTGCAGCAACTTCTCTGCCTGCGGCTGGCGGTGATCCTGTGCCATGCGCGCCGGGACCCCGACATGGGCGGCGTGCAATTGCAGGCTTTGACGGACGCGCCGGACAGCTTCCTGTTCAGCGCACCAACGGGCTGGCAACACGCCTTTCCGCAGTCGGCGCATCTGCTGCGCGAGGAAACCCTGGCCTGGCAGAAGACGCAATGGACCCTGCGAGTGAATAGTTGACGCTGGATGAAGAGGGAAAACGGTATAAACTGTATATACCGTTATTTCGACCAAGGATATTCTCTATGCCAGCCCTGCGCACAGTTGCACCCAAGCGTTCCACGCCTGCCCGTTCCACGCCTGCCAAGACCAAGGCCCTGACCACCGCCCCCACCGCCCCCACCGTGCCGCAGGCAGCGGCCAAGCCCGGTGTTTCAGCGCCGCCGGTGGCGCCAAGGAAGCCGGTTACCGCACCCGTGCCGGCGCCGAAAGCGCCCGCTGTTGCCGCACCCACCATAGCCGCCGCCAAGCCAGCGCCAAAGGCGCCGAGCAGGGCTGTCGTGCAAGCCCGGGCCAAAACCGAAAAGCCCGCCAAGACCAAGAAGGAAAAGATGGTGCGTGACAGCTTCACCATCCCGAAGGGCGAGTACGCCGTGCTGGAGCAACTCAAGCAGCGCTCCGGCAAGCTGGGTGGCCGGGCCAAGAAGAGCGAGCTGCTGCGGGCCGGCATCAAGGCCCTGGCAGCAATGCAGGATGCTGCTTTCACGGCCGCCCTGGCGCAAGTGCCGACTATCAAGACCGGGCGACCGCTCAAGGGCTGAGCCGGCGGCACGGGCTGCCCGGCCGAGGCAGCGCCGGACAGATTTCTATAGCACTTCTGGCGACTGCACCGTCACCACCACGGTCTGGGCCAGGGTCTGGCGCTCGCGTTGGCGCAACCACCAGACGGCACCCTTGCGCACCGGGCATTCAGCCAGTGACAAGCCCAGCAGCTGGGCAATGGTCTGACCCAGCGTGGGCTGGTGTCCCACCAGCAGCACTGTGCCTTTGGCCTGGGGCCATTGCACCAGTTCCAGCAGTTGCACCACGCTGGCGCCGGGCGCCAGTTCGCTTGCCAGTTTGTACTTGCGTCCCAGCGCCAGCACGGTCTGCTCCGTGCGCCGGGCCGGGCTCACCAGTATCCGCGTGCCCTGCGGCAGCTGCCGGTCCAGCCAGTTGGCCATGCGCAGCGCCTGCTTTTCGCCCTTGGACGTGAGGACCCGTTCCAAGTCGTCGGTGCGGCCGCCGTCTTCCTCGGCCTCGGCATGGCGCCACAGAACCAGGTCCATTCAGGCACGCTCCTGGCCTGTGCCGTAGCGCGCCATCAGCGCCGCCTGCGCCCCAACGCCGACACGCTTGCCCCGGGGCTTCAAACGGCGGTAACTGCCGTCACCGGCCAGCGCCCAGGCATCCACATCGTCGTGCAGATAGGCCACCAAGCACTCGTCCATGATGCGCTGGCGCTGCTGCGGGTCGTTGATCGGCCAGGCAATCTCCACCCGGCGCAGCATGTTGCGGTTCATCCAGTCGGCACTCGACAGGTACAGCTGCTCGTCAGCGCCACTGCGGAAATAGAACACGCGGGAATGCTCCAGAAAGCGCCCGATGATGGAACGCACCTGGATGTTCTCGGTCAGGCCCGGCAACTGGGCTGGCAGCGTGCAGGCGCCGCGCACGATCAGGTCGATCAACACGCCCTGCTGCCCGGCAGCAATCAGCGCGTGGATCAGGGCCTCGTCGGTCAGGGCATTCATCTTGGCGACAATGCGCGCCGGCTGCCCGGCAGTGGCGGCGGCGCCCAGTTCCTCGATCCGGCCAATCAACTTGCGGTGCAGGTCAAATGGCGCCAGCCAGATGCGGCCCAGCCGCGGCAGGCGGCTCTGGCTGGCCAACTGCACAAACACATGCTCCATGTCGCGCGTCAAGACCGTATCGGCCGTCAGGTGGCTCCAGTCGGTGTACAGGCGGGCGGTGCGAGGGTTGTAGTTGCCAGTGGACAGGTGGCCGTAGCGGCGCAGGTGCTTGCCCTCGCGTCGGGTAATCAGCATCATCTTGGCATGGGTCTTGAGGCTGACCACGCCATAGACCACCTGGGCGCCGATGGAGTCCAGCATCTCGGCCCAGTTGATGTTGGCTTCCTCGTCAAAGCGGGCCTTGAGCTCCAC
>JANMKM010000600.1:0-2214 GCA_031372035.1 Rhodoferax sp.
TGTCGACAAACTGACCCAGGAGATCCCGTATTTCGCGGTGCGGCAAAGCGTCAAACCAGGCGTCACGGGCTGGGCCCAGGTGCGCTACCACTACGGAGCGTCGGTGGAAGACTCGGCCGAGAAGTTGCAGTACGACCTGTATTACGTCAAGAACCATACGCTGTTCCTGGACTTGGTCATCCTGTTCGAGACGGTCGGTGTGGTGCTCGCCGCAAAGGGTGCACATTAGTGGGCGCGCGCGCCAGCCCGGCAGTACATTGCGGATTCTGGCGTCATGGACTCTGAAAATGCGTTGCTGAGCCTGTGGAGCTACGGCCTCGCCGGCCTGGTGTACACGGTCTTTTCGCTGAGCCTGGCCGGCCGGGGCTACCTGCGCGTACCGCGCGAATTGCCGCGCCTGGTGCTGTTTCTCGCGCTGGTCGTGAGTGCGCTTTGGGCCTGGACGCTGGTGGGGTCGGTATGGCATGATCAGCGCTTCGTGCTGCGAGTCGCCTACGGCACGGACGTCCTGCGTTATGCCACCTGGTTCTGGTTCCTGCTGGTGCTGTTGAAGGTGCGCCAGCAAAAAGGTCCCGACGCCGGTATCGCCCGGCTGATGCCGGTAACCATACTGCTTCTGGTGTCCGCGGCCGCAATCCAGGGCTTGTCCGTGTCCGGCCTGGTCGCCGCGGAAACGGTGCGCAAGCTCCTGCTCTTCAGTGCACTGTCGCTGCCCGTGATGGCCATGGTGCTGCTCGAGCAGCTTTTTCGCAATGTCTCGGAAGATTCGCGCTGGAACATCAAGCCGCTGAGCCTGGGGCTGGCCGGCGCGTTCCTTTTCGACATCTATTTGTATTCCCAGGGCGTCCTGTTCAACCGGCTCGACGGCGACGCCTTCAGCATCCGTGGTGCCGTGCACGCCCTGGTCGTGCCGTTCCTGGTGTTGTCGACCTCGCGCCAGAGCGACTGGCTGTCGCGCATTCAGATATCGCGCAAGGCGGCGTTCCACTCCGCCACCCTGATGATCGCCGGCCTGTATCTGCTGTTCATTTCCGGTGTCGGCTACTACGTGCGCTTCTTCGGCGGTGACTGGGGGCGGGCGTTGCAGCTCGGCATGGTGTTCATCGGCCTGGTGGTCATGATGATCCTGGCGCTGTCTGGTACTGTGCGTGCCCGCCTGCGTGTATTTCTGGGCAAGCACTTCTTTCGTTACCGGTATGACTACCGCGAGGAGTGGCTGCGTTTTACCAAGACCTTGTCCGACCGGAATTCGCCGCAGGCGATGGGGGAGCAGGTCGTGCGCGGGCTCGCCGAGATGCTGGAGAGTCCGGGAGGCGGGCTCTGGCTCAAGAACCGTGGCGAAGGGACTTACCGGCAGACGGCGCGCTGGAATATCGCGGCCAGCGCCGTTCCTGAGGATGCGTCCACCGCGCTGAGCCAGTTCCTGCAGAACAGCGGCTGGGTCGTCAATCTGGAAGAGTTCCGCTCCTTTCCCCGGCGTTATGGCCAGTTGGTATTGCCGGCCTGGTTGCAGGACATCCCCCAGGCCTGGTTGATCGTGCCACTCACCGTGACCGACGACATGATCGGCTTCGTCGTGCTGGCGCGGGCGCGCGCCCGCATGGATATCAACTGGGAGGTCAACGACCTGCTCAAGACTGCGGGCCGGCAGGCGGCCAGCTTCCTGGCCCAGATGCAGGCCACGGAGGCTTTGCTTGAGGCGCGCAAGTTCGATGCCTTCAATCGCATGTCGGCCTTCGTGGTGCATGACCTGAAGAACATCGTCACGCAGCTGTCGCTGATGATGAAGAACGCCAAGCGTCTGCATGACAACCCCGAATTCCAGCAGGACATGCTGATGACGGTGGAGAACTCGCTCGACCGCATGCGGCAGCTGATGCTGCAGTTGCGCGAAGGCGCGACGCCGCCCGGTACGGTGGTGGGGGTGGATCTGGAGTCGATTGCACACAAGATGGTCGTTTCCGGGTCGGAACGTGGCCGCACGCTGGAGCTCGACGTCATCGAGCCGGTGCTGACCCGCGGCCACGGCGAGCGCATCGAACGCATCATTGGCCACATGGTGCACAACGCGTTCGATGCGACGGCGCCGGACGGCCGGGTGTGGCTCAAACTCGACCGATCCGGTGGCCAGGCGCTGATCGAAGTGGGTGATACCGGGCACGGGATGAGCGAGGATTTCGTGCGCGAGAGGTTGTTCAAACCGTTCCAGACGAC
>JANMKM010000603.1:0-1704 GCA_031372035.1 Rhodoferax sp.
GCTGTTCTTTGGATGCCTGTTCTCGTATGTTGGAGCACGATTGGTCTTGTTGAAGTCGGATCGCGAGCCGTTGTTGAGTGAGCGCGGCTGGCGTGCACTCCTGTCGGGACTCGGAATTGCCGGCTCGGCCGCGTGAGCCGCGGCTCTTGCTGGCGACTCCTTGCGCCTGGTGTTCGCAGGATTGGGATGTCTTCTGCTGGGGGCATCCTGGTTCCTGCACGTCAACTACAAGGGGCCGCGCGCATGAGCTTCAAAAAATTGATCGACTGAAGTACGTTCGGTGGGAGCGTCAAGTACCGCACGGCGCTCGACCTACCCGCGCCCGCCATCCTCGGCGCGCTAGACTAACTATCTCGGAGGTGCCTATGGACTCTTCACTCGTCAAGCGAGACCCGGAAATCATGAGCGGAGCGCTGTGCTTCGCGGGCACCCGTGTCCCTGTGAAGAACCTGTTTGACTACCTCGAGAGTTCATCTTCGCTTGAAGACTTCCTTGAAGACTTTCCAAGTGTGTCTCGTGAGCGCGCGGTAGCCGTGCTTGAGGCCGCTCGCGAGCGCCTGGCTGCAGATGCGCCTGCTGCTTGACGAGTGCGTTCCGGCTCGCCTGAGGCGGGCGCTGCCGGCGCACCGGGTGTCAACGGCGTTCAATCGCCAGGCTCCGCTATCCCTACGCGCCAGTACTGCGGCGTCTACGAAGCAGTCTTCAGGGCCGCCACCACCGCATCAAAAAACGGCCTGTTTGGAAAGGTGCCGGCACCGGTGGGTTTGGCTGCGCGCACCAGACCACGACCACCACCTTTTGCTTGCTGTTGATGCAGATCTGCTGGCCCATGATGCCGTTGGCATAGAAGGCGCCCCGCATAGAACAGGCACGGAGCACTACGGAATTCATAGCACGGCACGGGCGCTCCAGATCCCCAGCACCGTCAGGAACAGCGAGCCCAGCACATGCAAGGAGGCCGTGCCCAGGCCCAGCAGGTAGCGGCCCTGTGCCAACAGGCCCACCACCTCGGCCGAGAAGCTGGAGAAGGTGGTCAGGCCTCCCAGAAAGCCGGTGATCAGGGCCAGCCGCCAGACCGGGTCGAGCTGGGGCAGGGCCTGGAACACGGCCACGGCCACACCCACCAGATAGCCGCCGATCAGGTTTGCCGCCAGCGTGCCCCAGGGAATGATGGCGCCGGTGCTGAGCCACAGGCCCAGGGCCCAGCGGGCCAGCGCACCTGCACTCGCTCCGAGGCAGATGGCCAGCACCTGCGTCACATCTTCCCCGGCAGCCAGGTGGCGATGCCCGGCAGGTACCACAGCAGCAGCACCATGCCACACATCAGGATGAAGAAGGGCAGGGTGACGCGGGCAATATAGGTGATCTCCTTCTTGGTCATGCCCTGCAGCACAAACAGGTTGAAGCCCACCGGCGGCGTGATCTGCGCCATCTCGACCACGATCACGATGAAGATGCCGAACCACAGCAGGTCGATGCCGGCGGCCTGCACCGTGGGCAGCAGCACGCCCATGGTCAGTACCACCATCGAGATACCGTCGAGGAAGCAGCCAAGGATGGCGTAGAACACGGTCAGCGCCAGGATTAGCATGAAGGGCGACAGACCCAGCGACGACACAAACTCCGCCAGGTGCCGAGGCAGGCCGATGTAGCCCATGCTCAGGGTCAGGAAGGCGGCGCCAGCCAGGATCAGCGCGATCATGC
>JANMKM010000625.1:0-8348 GCA_031372035.1 Rhodoferax sp.
ACATGATGGACAAGTATGAGACCTTGCCGATGGATTTTTGCGATGCCAGCCTGGTCTATCTGGCCACCAGCCTGAATATTCAGCGCATTGCAACCACCGACCGCAAGGACTTTTCCGTCTACCGGCTACCGGGTAACCGGCGCTTCGTGCACGTGCTGGAAGAATAGGAACCTATCTATTCCCTGAGCAATCGCTCGATCAGCTTGCGCTTGGGCGCGCAGCGCGGCTCACTCCAGCAGGCCTTGAACAGCTGGGGCGGTGCGCCATCACGGCTGATCGTGATGCTCCAGGGCCGCCGCATCAACACCACGTGTACGTAGCTGGCAAAGGCCTCGGCAAAATCGTCGCCAGGCCGGGTGGCGGCATAGAGTGAAGGGAAATTGGTGCCGGCCAGCTGGCTGTAGGTCTCGGCCATATCCTTCGCGTCGAGCTTGGCGCCGAAGTAATAGACCACGTCCTTGCGCCGCGGGAAGGCAGCGTCAAAGCGGCTCCAGAACTGGTTGAACTCGCGTCCGACCAGCCAAGAAAGCTCGAAGTAGGGGTAGTGCTCGGGCTCGCTCACCTTGCGCGGCTCCAGGTTCCAGGGCGGGTGGATGTTGCCTCCGATCGACAGCACATGCCCCAGCTCGTGCAGCAGGATGTACTGGATCGCGTTCTTGCGGTTGTCGTTGGCCGGTTCTTCAATCTGTGCCTGCAGCTGGTAGCCGGGGCGCGGTTTGAACGGCGTGTTTTCCTTCCAGGTGGCCCAGGCATTGGCGCGCTGGCCTGCCAGCACCGTGACGTCAAGCACGATGTAGCCGGCCACGGGGTTGCCGGCCTGGTCCAGCACAAAGTCGGTGTAGCCGGTGCCACCCAGGTTCTCCACGAAGTAAATGCCTAGCAGACGCTTGCCAAACAGCCGCCAAACCGCCGGCGGCAACCCGGCCACAGCAGCCCGCAAGTCGGCCATGAAGGCGGCGTCGGGTCGGCCCTCGCGCGGACGCTCGGGAAAGCCATTGGCGATGTTGTCCAGGGTCAGATACTCCACCAGTTGCGGCGACGCCGGGCCGATGCGCGCCTCCACCGGTTGCGCCAGCGCCTGCTTCCATCCGGACAGCGTGCGCAAGGGGTAGTGCTCCATCTCGCGCACAGCGCAAGCCCGGTCCGTGCCGGGGCAGGCCGGCGCCGGTACGCTCAGGGCCCAAGCCGACGCGGTCGGCATCAGGCAGGCTACGAGCCACGCCAGCACCAGACGCCAGTGGATGGGGTTGCGCAGCAACAGCATGTTCTGTTTCAGGCGGCCGGCTTCAGCCAAGCCAGGCCTCGCTGCGGCGCCACAGCTCCGCTGCCAGCGCCTGGTCCTGCCCCAGCCGGCTGGGCCATTTCGGCTTGCACTTGTCGTAGTAAAGGCCACTCTCGCCCGCCACCGCCGGCGAGGTGGCGCAGTACACGGAGGTGGCCGCGCCCTCCTCGGTGCTGATCATGAACAGCTTCACCAGCACATCCAGCGGCCAGGGCACGGCGCGCCAGATCTCGGACGCCACCACACCCGGGTGCAGCGCATAGGTGTTGACACCGGTACCCGCCAGGCGGCGCCCCAGCTCGGCGCTGAACAGCACATTGGCCAGCTTGGAGGCGCCGTATTCGGGAAAGCCGGTGCGCGAGGCCGTGGGTTTGCGCACCGCCTCCCAGTCAATGCCGGAGACACGTATATGCGCCCGGCTGGCCACCGTGACGATGCGCGCGGGAGCTGAGCCCTTCAGGCGCTCCAGCAGCAGCTGGGTCAGCAGAAGGTGGCCCATGTGGTTCACGCCAAAAGCCAACTCGAAGCCGGAGGGCGTGAAGCCCTTACCGCCCGCCAGCCCGGCGTTGTTGACCAGCAAGTGCAGCGGCAGGCCGCGCGCCAGGAAAGCTGCAGCACAGGTGCGAACAGATGCGAAGTCCTGCAGGTCCAGCACCAGGAATTCCACCTGCGCCCCGGGCACAGCTCTGCGGATCTCATCCAGCACCGGTTGCGTCCGTTCCAGCGTGCGGCAGGCCAGGAAAACCTGCATACCGCGGCGCGCCAGCTCTAGCGCCGTGACGCGGCCAATGCCGGTGTTGGCGCCGGTGATCAGGGCGACGCGGGAGTGCGTTTCAGATGTAACGGATATTGTCATTTTGGGAGCGGCGGAGTTGCGTTCATTTTGGCACTTGTCGGTCCAGGACGGACCCTGCGCACGGCCCGGCGCCATCACGGCTGATATCAGACCTGCGTCCACGGTTGTTACGGATGTGACCAACGCAAACCGGGCGCGGGTAAATACCAGCGCGAACCGACAGCCGGATTGGTCTACGATGGTGCTCGGCATCCCGAGCCTGGCAAATGCCGCATCTTGTAAAGGAAGCATCATGAAATCCATGCCGCGGCTCGGCGCCGCCCTCACCCTGATTGCCGGTGCCATGAGTGTGCTTGGCGACGCCTCGGCCCAATCGAACACCGGTCTGGACCGCAGTGCGGCGCAGATCACCCGGGCACAGTCCGGGCGACCCCTGTCCGACCCCAGCCAGGCAGCGCCGAGCGATATCGTGGCCAGCCACCTGCGCAGTCGCGGCCGCACAGAGGCCCAGATGGCAAGCCTGCGCCTGGGGCGAGGCAGCAGCGGCGCGCATGGCGTCACCCATGTGCGCATGGGTCAGGTGGTGGATGGCCTGGATGTCCACGGCGCCTATGTCAAGGCCGCGATCAACAGCCGTGGTGAATTGCTGCAGGTCATCGACCGTCTGGCACAGGTGTCCACACCCACGCCCAGCCGGGTGGATGCCAGCGCTGCACTGCGTACCACCATGGCGCGGCTGTATCCGGACCAGCCCCAGGGCTTCAGCCGCGGCAGCGTCCGGGGCAACAGCACCAGCTTCGAAGCCGGCGCGTTCTTCCACACCGCGCCCACCGTCACGGCGGTCGCCATTCCCATGAACAACGGCAGCCTGGCCCAGGGCTGGCTGGTGCAGACCTGGACCCAGGCGACAAACCAGTTGCACCACACCCTGGTGGGCGGCGACGGCAGCGTGCTGGATGTCGAGGCTCGCACCGCAACCGACAGCTACAACGTGTTTCAGGAGGACCCGACGAAGGGGCCTCAGACCGTGGTCAACGGCCCGGGCGCGGGTAACCTGCAGTCGCCTGCCGGCTGGCTGGGCTCGGGCGCCCAGAGCACCAACAACATCAGCGGTAACAACGTCAATGCCTACCTGGACGCCGACAAGAACAACCGCGCCGACAGGGGCGGAACGGCCGTGACGAACGGCAATTTCCTGACTGCTGCGGATCTGATGGCCGCACCCACGACCACAGGCAACAAGGCGCTGTCGGTGCAGAACCTGTTCTACCTGAACAACGTAGTCCACGACATCTTGTACAGCTACGGCTTCAACGAGGCTGCCGGCAATTTCCAGGTCAACAACTTCGGCAAGGGCGGGGCTGGAAACGATGCCGTGCTGGCCGAAGCCCAGGATGGCAGCGGCACCGACAACGCCAATTTCGCCACACCGGCGGACGGCAAGAACCCGCGCATGCAGATGTATTTGTGGACCGGTGCGGGCCCGACGCATGAGGTCCGGGTCAACTCGCCCCTTGTCGCCAGCTATGGTGCCCGCGGCGCCGAATTCGGTCCGGCCCTGAGCACCACCGGCATCACCGGTGCCGTAGTCACCCCCAGCCCAGCTGATGGCTGCGCCGCGATCACCACTGCGCTGAGTGGCAAGGTGGCACTGATCGACCGCGGCACCTGTGCCTTCACCGTGAAGGTGCTCAATGCCCAGACTGCGGGCGCCGTGGCCGTGGTCATTGCCAACAATACGGGCTTCAACGAAAGTTTCGCCATGGGCGGGACCGAGCGCCGGGTCAAGATTCCCAGCGTCATGATCAGTCAGAACGATGGCGCCAGTCTCAGGGGTCTGGGCGCGCCCAATGCCACCGCGCGCAAGCTGGCTGTGCAGCCGCTGCAACTGGACGGCTCGATTGATGCCGACATCGTGTTCCATGAGTACGGCCACGGCCTGAGCTGGCGCATGATCGGTGGCATGAGCGGCCCGCTGGCCGGCGCCATTGGCGAAGGCAACTCCGACGGTATCGCCATGCTGATCAATGGGGACCCGGTCATCGGCGAATACTCCTACGGCAACCCGAACGGCATCCGGCGCTACCGCTATGACAGCTACCCGCTGACCTATGCCAACGTGGATGGTGCCGAGGTCCACAACGATGGTGAAATCTACGCGGCCATTGTCTGGAAGATGATGGAGCTTTTCGGCGATGCCCGCCGCGATACCTTGTTCCGCTACGTGGTCGATGGCATGAATTTCACACCCTCAACCCCGACCTACGAGCAGATGCGTGATGGCATTCTGGCTTCGGTGGCGGCCAGCGCCACGCCGTCGGACTGCGGCCTGGTCTGGCAGGCCTTCGCCCAGTATGGGGTCGGTGTGGGTGCGCTGGGAGTCGTCAACGGGTCTGCAGTCACGATCACGCCGTCATACACGGCACCTGCGACCTGCAACTGATCCGAGCCCGGGCCCCGCGGGGCCCGGACACCTGTGACTGCTATGGCTCTCGGCAAATGGGGTGTGTCATGAAGAACTTCCTGATCAGCTACACCTTCCAGAACGGTACGCCCGAAGCGTGGCATGCGCAGATCGCGGCCTTCATCGCGGCCCTGGACAGCGACCCGGAGCTCAAGGGCCGCATTGCCTATCGCTGCATGAAGGCGCGCACCGGCAATGCCTACTACCACCTTGCCACGCCGCAGGACGACGCTGCCGCTGCGGCGCTGCAGACCCGCGACTGGTTCAAGCGCTACAACGAGGCCACGCGCGCCGTGGCTGGTGGCGAAGTCACGGTGACGCCGCTGGAACTGATCGCACAGACCGCATAGCACCGTTGCGGGAATGGCTACAGAGCACCAAGCGCTACATATTCCCTAGTGCTCCGCATGCGGCTTGGAGCTTGCGGCTTGCTGGCATTTTCCCCTCTGCATCAGAAGACAAACGCCTTGACACCCAGCGTCAGCACGGAGCCCATCAAGGCGCCGTACTCGGTGCGCACGCTGCCGCGGTTGATGCTGATGGCACAGAAACCCGAAAGCTTGGGCACGAAATTGCGTTCCAGGCAGACCATAGCCTGGCCGCTATGGTCGCCCAGGTACTGGGTCCAGACCACTCGCCAGAGCAGGCCGCTGCTCTGCGGGTTGCTTTGCCAGAACAGGGCCGCCAGCACATGGCCCTGGGAACTGGCAAAGCCGGTCACTGTCACCGTCAGGTCGGCGGAGCTGGCGGCACCGGCGAGTCAGCAGGCGCCATACAGCAGGCCAAGCGCGAAACGTTGGAACAGCTTCATGACCACTCCTGTGAATTGGGGTGGTTGGAGCATTCGGGCCGGCCGCGACAAGGGCCAATGGTTTGCGACCAGAAGGCAGGCCGCGGCGCGAAATGGCGGCGCGGCGGCGCGAAATGCGGCGCAACTGGCTCAGCGCCAGCCTACCGCGCCAAAGCGCGGGTCGCCCACATAGCTGTAGAAGATGCCGATGGTGGAACGCTCCTGGGTACCATTGCCCAGGAAGGAATAGGTGGCATCGCGCCGGTTCCACAGGTATTTGAGTGCCACGGAATGCTGGCGCGCCAGCCGCACGGTCAGGGCGACGTCGGCACGGGCAATGTTGTCGTTGCCGCCAGAGGGGCTGGCGCCAATGTTCTTGACAAAATACTCGCGCGCCGTCGCGTCCAGCGATGCCCGCTCGCCATACAAGAGGCGCAGCGCCAGCAGGGCCTGTGGCGCCACGCCGTAGTGGTATTCGCCGTTGTCGCCGCCGCGCAGGGTGCCAACGGCAGCATAGCCTGCGCCCAGCATGGCCGTACCCTGCAGCGCGATGTCGTCGGTCAGCCAGCGCTGGGCTGTGGTGCCCAGCGAAAGCGCGGTGGTCGATATGCGGTAGAGCTGCGGCGAGATGTAATCGTAGCTGCCGTACAGGCCCCAGACGCCGCGGGTGTCCTTGCCCTTCTCATAGGCCCGGCTCAGCAGCAGGCCGCGCACCAGGATGTTCTCGAACACGTTGGCGCTCGACGCCGTGGCCTGCAGGGCGAAGTAGTCGAAGGGGCGGGTGTAGCCATAGCTGCTGTTGCCCGGCATGCCGTACTCACCGTAGTAGTCTGCCAGCACCTCATTGCCATGCGGATTGGCCGAGTTGCCCTGGACATTGCGGGTGGTGCCGCTCAGACCCAATTGCAGCCGGCCGTAGTACGGCGCGCCACGGCTGGAGAAAACCGGCGTGAAGCGCTCGCCAAAGGCCAGTCGGTTGAAGCCGGTAGACGGCGATATGGCCGCAGCCCCCATTTCGCGCCAGAGCCTGGGCATGGCCTGTCCGCGCTCCAGTACCAGGCTGGACATGCGAAACAGGACCTCCCCCAGAAAACTGCCGGCAACACCGCTGGCGATCTGGTCGTTCTTCGCCGGCCGGGTCTGTTCGCCTGCCAGTTCCCAGCCAATGCTGCCGGCAAAGGTATAGGCCGACGATTCCCAATAGTTCAACCCGGCCGAGCGCGCGAAGCCGTGGTACATCGAGCCCTGGTACGGGTGCGCAAACTGGTTGATCTTGTAGGGGTCGTTGTCAGTGGTCCAGCCGCCACTGAGATTGCGCCGCAGCGACGCAAAGCTGACGTCGTAGTCGCTGACGCCGCTGAAGCGGTTGTTGTAGCGGTTGAGCAAGAAGTCGAATCCCAGAATCTCATAGGCCGGTATGGCGTAGCTGCGGGCGTCGCCTATCTCCAGGCGCAAAGGCGCTGTCGTCGTTCGCGACGCGGCTTCTTCCGGCACGCGTGTATCGGCATCCGCAGTTCGGGCCGCGACATGGACAAGTGCTACCCCGACACCCGAGAGCACCCGTCTGAACCATCGCACATGGGTGGGATTCACTACCTGTTCCGGTTGCATTCTGGGAATACCATTGCAAGCCAGGCAGCGCCACCAGTCTGTGCGCTGCCGTACGCTTGCCCGATACTCGGTGCCCATGCAAGAGTGCACGAGCTCCGACGTTCAGAGGCCACAGCAACACATCCGGAGCCCGCCATGTCCCAGCCCGCCTTCCCCGTTGTCGTGTTCGATGCCTACGGCACGCTGTTCGACGTCTATTCCATCGCAGCACTGGCCGACAGCCTGTACCCGGGCCAGGGCGACGCGGTGGCTGCACTGTGGCGCGACAAGCAGATCGAATACAGCCGGCTGGTCACGATGTCGGACCCGCAGGGCGCGAACGGCAGCCGCTACTACCAGCCGTTCTGGGAACTGACCCAGGCCGCCCTGCGCTACACCCTGCAGCGCCTCCAACTCGACACGGGCGCCGGCCAGGAGGAAGCGCTGATGGGCCAATACGCCTGTCTGGCGCCCTTCCCCGAAAACCTGGACGTGCTGCGGCAGCTCAAGGCCCAGGGCGTAGCCACTGCCATCCTGTCCAACGGCAGCCCGCAGATGCTCTCCAGTGCCGTGGCCAGCGCCGGCATGCAGGGACTGCTGGACCAGCTGATCTCGGTAGACCCCATCCGCCAGTTCAAGACCACACCTGCCAGCTACGCCCTGGTGCTGAAGGCGTTTCCGGTGGAGCCGCGGCAGGTGCTGTTCGTCAGCAGCAACGCCTGGGACGTGCTGGGAGCCACATGGTTCGGCTTCACCACGCTGTGGATCAACCGCCAGGGCCTACCCTTCGAAGCCATCGGGCCGCGGCCGGATTTCGTGGGGACGGGGTTGAGTCAGGTATTGAATGTGTCCAGACATGACTGAAAAACCGACATGTAGTGGCTATCAAAAAGCATGTCGATCCTCAAGAACATCGCTTCTACCCAATTTTCACTGGCACAAATGGCCGAAAGGCGCATGGAAAAACACGGATAGCTACTGATTGAGTGGTGTTCCTGCATCAGCTTCCATGCTGAAGCGGTCTCGCCCGGCCTTCTTGGCCGCATACAACTGCGCATCGGCGCGCCGCAAAAAGTCGCCCGGCAGTGTGGGCGCCCTGCCGGCATGAACAGCTACCCCGATGCTGGTGGAGATGGAAATGGTCTGATCCTCAAACAGGAACGGCTCGCGCATGGCGGCCACGATGTTTTCAGCCACGCGCGCAGCCGCCTGAACACTATCGAGATCCTCCAGCAATACCGCAAACTCGTCGCCACCCAAACGGGCTACGGTGTCCGACATGCGCAAGGCCCGCGTCAGCCGGCCACCGAACGCCTGCAGCAGCACATCGCCGGCCAGATGCCCCAAGCTGTCGTTGACCTGCTTGAAGCGGTCCATGTCCATGAACAGCAGCGCAAACGGCCGACCGCCATCGATGCAGCGCTGC
>JANMKM010000641.1:0-4151 GCA_031372035.1 Rhodoferax sp.
CCCATGCTCTTGACCGATGACCAGAAGGCGCTGCAGCAAACTGCGCGCCAGTTCGCCCGCAAGCGGCTGCTGCCCGATTACCAGAAGCGGGAGAAGGCGGGCGTGCTCGATCGCGCCCTGCTGCGCGAGATGGGCGAGCTCGGCCTGCTGGGGATGGACCTGCCCGAAAGCGCCGGCGGCATGGGGCTGGACGGCGTCACGACCGGGGTGATGTTCGAGGAAGTGGGCTACGGCGACTTCAACATGGGCTCGTTCATGCTGGGCGCGTCGTTGAACGGCGCCATCCTGCTGCGCCACGCCCATCCCGACATTGCGGCTGAGTGGCTGCCCCTTATGACGCGGGGTGAGGCCGTGGTGTCGATCTGCCTGACCGAACCACGCGGTGGCTCGGATGCCAGCAATCTGCAACTGAAGGCGCGCGCCGAAGGCGATGACTGGGTGCTCAATGGCGAAAAGACATCAATCTCCTTCGCCGACCGGGCCGACGCCTACCTGGTGTTCGCGCGCACCGGAGCACCGGATGCAGGCGCGAAGGGCGTGTCCGCCTTCTTTGTTCCTGCCGCGACGCCGGGCATCTCTGCCACCTGCTTCGACGACGTGGGAGGGCTCGCGGCGGGCCGCGGTTCGGTGTTCTTCGACGACGTGAAGGTGCAGGCCACGCATGTGCTTGGCGAAATCGGCAAGGGCTTCGCCATCGGCATGCAAGGCTTCGATTACAGCCGCGCGTTGATCGGCCTGCAATGCTGCGGCGCTGCGCAGGCCTCACTGGACGAAGCATGGGCGTATGCGAAGGAGCGTGAGGCCTTCGGCCGGCCCATTGGACAGTTCCAGGGCGTTTCGTTCCCGCTCTCCGAGGGCGAATCGATCATTGCGGCCGTGCGCCAGCTTTGCTTTCATACGCTGTCGCTGCGCGATGCGGGCGTGCGGCACACCGCCGAGGCGGCGATGTGCAAATGGATGGGGCCGCGCCATGCGTTCGACGTCATCCACCAATGTTTGCTGACGTTCGGCCACTACGGATGGTCCAAGGATTCGCCGCACCAGCAACGCATGCGCGACGTGATGGGACTGGAGATCGGCGATGGCACGGCGGCGGTGATGAAGCTGGTGATCGCGCGCGAGCGCATCGGCCGGGTGGCCGTCCAGTACTGAGCCGAAATCGATGACATCTTCACTGGCGAGCAGCTTCGAGGATGGCCTGGCGGTCCTCACGCTGACACAGCCAGATCGTGGCAATCCGCTGGATCGTGCGCTGATCGATGAACTCAAGGAGCGCGTGCTCTGGCTGTGGCAATGCCCGGGCCTGCGCTGCGTGCTGCTGCGCGCGCAAGGCCGCGACTTCAGCTTCGGCGGCGACCTGCGTTCGTTCGATGCACCAGCGGGTGGCTTGCCCGCGCTGGTGCACGCGTGGACCGGCGACTTGCACATGGCGCTGCAACGGCTGTGGGCATTGCCGGTGCCGCTGGTGGCGCAGGTACAGGGCGCCGTGATGGGCGGGTCACTGTCGGTGGTTGCGGGCTGCGACGTTGTCATCGCCGCGCAGGACAGCCGTTTTGGCTCGGCCTTTGCCCGCATCGGCCTGAGCTGCGATTCGGGCACCAGCGCGACGCTCACCGCGCGCATGGGCATGGCGCGTGCGCGCCGGTTCGTGCTGCTGGCCGAGGTTCTGGACAGCGAGGCTGCCCAGGCCGCAGGCCTGGTGGACGTGGTGGTGCCGCTCGAGCGCCTGGCCGAGGAGGCCGGCACGCTCGCACGCCAGCTCGCGCGTGGGCCGACCCGCGCCTATGGCGAGATCAAGCGCCTGTTCTTGCGAGCCGGTTCATCGCAGCTCCAGTCGCAACTGGAGGAGGAGGCGCTTGCCATCGCACGCGTCGCGGCGACAGCGGACGCGGCGGAAGGTATCAGCGCATTGCTGGCCAAACGCGCACCCGGATTCAGCGGCCAGTGAGCCCAAGCTCTCAGCCCTTGGCATTCGGCGGCAGCGATTCATTGAAGGCTGCGGACTGGGCGCGCAACCAGTCTCTGAAGAGCTTCATCTGCGCTGTGAGCCGGCGGCTCTCCGGATAGATCAGGTAGTAGGTGAAAGCGCCCCGGTCCAGGTAACGGTCAAAGGGGCACACCAGCCTTCCTGTGGCAATGTCCTCCTGCACCAGCGCCATCTGCGCCATGGCGAAGCCTTGGCCCTCGAGGGCGGCCTGGTAGCTGAGCGCCGAGCTTTCGAAATACAGGAAGCTGAAGTCGTCCAGCGTCGCCACGCCCTGCGCAGCCAGCCATGCGGGCCAGTCTTCCCGGCGTTCGGGCCCGGTGGATTGAAGCAGCACGTGCTGCATCAAGTCAGCAGGTTCCTTGACGTCGGGCCCGCGCGCGAGCAGGGAGGGGCTGCAAACCGGCGCCATGACATTGGGAATGAGCTTTTCGGCTATCGAGCCAGGCCAATCGCCGTGGCCCAGGCGGATGGCAAAGTCCAGCTTCTCGCGGCTGAAGTCGACCGGCTCATTGCCGGTGGACAGCACCAGTTCAACGGAGCGGTTCTGCGCGTAAAAGCTCGACAGCCGTGGAATCAGCCAGCGCAACGAGAACGTCGTGTACGCGCGCAGCTTGAGCATTTCCTTGTTCGCCGGCTCGACCAGCAGCGTAGTGGCCGCGCGGATGGCGTCAAATGCGGCGGAGACCTCCCGAAAGTAGCGTTCGCCAGCGTCGGTCAGGGTCAGCTGGCGATGACCACGCACAAAGAGGTCCACACCAAGGAACTCTTCGAGCGCGCGCAACTGGTGGCTTACCGCCCCGAGTGTCACATGGAGTTCGGCGGCGGCCTTGGTGGCGCTGAGGTGGCGTGCAGTCGATATGAACGAACGCAGCGCATTGAGTGGCGGCATGTCCCGCATAGGCGCAGGCGTTTGGTTGAATTGAATTCAACCGATGATATTCGAATCATGCAGCGCATTTAGATTTGTTCAATCGTCGGCAAAACAATTCGATTGTCAGTGTCAGTGCTGGGGGCGATGCTTCTCGACCATGCAGAGCACCCATGACCAATACCAGGACATTCGCGATGCCATCCGTGACCTGGTGGCACAACTTCCTGATGACTACTTCCGCCGTATCGATGAGGAAAAGACCTATCCCGAGGCGTTCGTTGACGCGCTGACCAAGGCCGGATGGCTCGCGGCGCTGGTCCCGCAAGAGTACGGCGGCTCGGGTCTGGGCCTTGCCGAAGCGTCGGTCATCATGGAAGAGATCAACCGCTGCGGCGGCAACGCAGGCGCGTGCCACGGCCAGATGTACAACATGAACACGCTGCTGCGCCATGGCTCGCAGGCGCAGAAAGAGCTCTACATGCCCAGCATAGCCACTGGCGCGCTGCGGCTGCAATCAATGGCCGTCACCGAGCCCACGACCGGCACCGACACCACGAAGCTCAAGACCACTGCCGTACGGACGGGCGACCGCTACACCGTCAATGGCCAGAAGGTCTGGATCTCGCGGGTGCAGCACTCCGAACTGATGATCCTGCTGGCCCGAACAACGCCTCTCGACCAGGTGAAGCGCAAGTCTGACGGCATGTCGATCTTCCTGGTCGACGTGAAGCAGGCCATGGCCGGGGGTATGACCGTGAAGCCGATCTCCAACATGGTCAACCACGAGACCAATGAGTTGTTTTTCGACAACCTCGAGATTCCGGTCGAGTACCTGATCGGCGAGGAAGGCAAGGGCTTCAAGTACATCCTGGACGGCCTGAACGCCGAACGCACGCTGATCGCCGCCGAGTGTATCGGCGACGCGCACTGGTTCATAGAGAAGGTCGTGAAGTACACCAGCGAGCGCATCGTGTTCGACCGCCCGATCGGCAAGAACCAGGGCGTGCAGTTTCCGATCGCACGGGCCTGGGTCAACCTGCAGGCCGCGGACCTGATGCGCTTCAAGGCGGCGTCGATGTTCGACGCCCACCAGCCCTGCGGCGCCGAGGCCAACATGGCCAAGCTGCTGGCCGCCGACGCGTCATGGGAAGCCGCCAACGCGTGCATCCAGTTCCATGGCGGCTTCGGCTTTGCGACGGAATACGACGTGGAACGCAAGTTCCGGGAAACCCGCCTGTACCAGGTCGCGCCAATTTCGACGAACATGATCCTGGCCTACGTGGCGGAACACGT
>JANMKM010000658.1:0-3630 GCA_031372035.1 Rhodoferax sp.
GACCAAACAGTGATTGCACTCTAGCCAAACTCATGCTTTTGGTTTTGCTCTCTTTGGCTAACTCAACCAAATTATTTTGATATTGATTTTCCAATGCTATCGGGTTCATTGATGCCCTGGAGATGGCGTACGCACATGTCAGCCGCAACCCTGCCACCGGCTCTCCGCGCTATGCACACGCGCTGAACCTCCCCGGTCTGCGTTCCTGGCCATTGACACGCTATCCCAATCTGGTGTTCTATGTGGAGCACGCAGACCGCATCGACGTCTGGCGTGTGCTCCATGGCCAGCGCGACATACCGGCGTGGATGCGCAAGCCACCCTGAATCACTCCTTCCAGCCGCCGCCCAGCACCTTGTACAGGGCGATCAGGTTCTGCACCTGCAGCGCCTGCACCTGCACCTGGGCCTGCTGCGCGGCGAACAGCGAGCGCTGGGCATCCAGCACGTCCAGGTAGCTGGACGCACCGTTGCGGTAGCGCAGGTCCACCAGCCGCAAGCGTGTGGCTTCCGACTCGGTCTGGGCGTTTTGTGCCTGCAGCTGGGCGCCCAGGGTGGCGCGGCCGGCCAGGGCGTCTGCCACTTCGCGGAAGGCGCCCTGGATGGCTTTCTCGTACTGGGCCACGGCAATGTCGCGGCCCACGGTGGCGCTGTCCACGCCAGCCTGGGTGCGGCCGGCATCAAACAGCGGCAACAGGATCTGGGGCGCAAAAGTCCAGCCCAGTTGGTTGCTGCTGAAGAGCCTGCCCAGGTCGGAGCTGGCAAAGCCCAAGCCCGCGGTGAGCGAAATGCGCGGGAAGAAGTTGGCGCGGGCCGAGCCGATGCTGGCATTTGCCGCCAGCAGCGCCTGCTCGGCCTGGCGCACGTCGGGGCGGCGCAGCAGCACGTCGGACGGCACACCCGCCGGCAGCTCCGGCAACTGGGCTTGCTGCAGCAGCAGCAATCCGGCCGGCAGCTCCGCCGGCACGGCCTGGCCCAGCAGCAGCACCAGGGCGTTCTGGTCCTGCGCGCGCTGGCGTGCCAGCTGCGCCAGCGCCACGCGTGCGCCCTCCAGCAACGAGCGGGCACCGGCGTAGTCCAGTTCGGAGGCGGCGCCGTTGTCGAACTTCAGCTTGGTGAGCTTGAGCGACTCTTCGCGCGTAGTCAGGGTCTCGCGCGTGACGCGTAGCAGTTCATCGTCGGTCAGCAGGCTCAGGTAGCTGGAGGCCACGCCGGCAATCAGGCTGATCTGTACCGTCCTGCGCGCCTCCTGCGTGCCCAGCAGTTGCGCTTGTGCGGACTGGCTGGCGGCGCGTACGCGGCCGAAGAAGTCGAACTCGTAGGCGGTGACGCTCAGGCCCGCGGTGTAGACGCTGGCGATGCCGCCGCCGGTCGTGGGTGTGCGTGAGCCCGTGGCACCGGCATTCACCGTGGGCAGCTCGTCAGCGCGGCGCAGTTGTAGCTGGGCCCGTGCCTGCTCGATAGCCAGCACGGCCACGCGCAGGTCCCGGTTGTTCTGGAGTGCAATTTCGATCAGGCGTTTGAGGCGCGCGTCTTGGAAGAACTGCTGCCAGGCCAGTTCGCTGGCCGGCGTTGCTGTGGTTGCCGTTGCCGTGGCGTCTGGAAAGGCGGCAGCTACGGGTGCCGCGGGGCGCTGGTAGTCGGGCACCAGCGACATGCAGCCGGACAGCAGCAGGGCGGTGGCCAGGGCGCTGAGTTTCATCGGGTGCACGGCGCGTTCCTGGAGGTGGGCGGTTTTCATGCTTGGCCTCCAGTAGCAGCCGTTGTGCCGGCTGGCGGCGTCGCGTCGTCGGACTCGTGCGCATACATCTTGCGCTGGCGCTCACTCCCCTTGAAGATGCGCCGCACCACCACGAAGAAGATGGGCACGAAGAACACCGCCAACGCGGTGGCGGTGATCATGCCGCCCATCACGCCGGTGCCGATGGCGCGCTGCCCGGCCGAGCCGGCGCCACTGGCCAGCACCAGCGGCAGCACGCCCAGGATGAAGGCCAGCGAGGTCATCAGGATCGGCCGGAAGCGCAGGTGCGCCGCCATCAGCACAGCATCCACCAGGCCCTTGCCCTGGGCATGCTGGTCCTTGGCAAACTCGATGATCAGCACCGCGTTCTTGGCCGACAGGCCGATGATGGTGATCAACCCGACCTTGAAGTACACGTCATTGGCCAGGCCGCCGAGGTTGCCGCCCAGCAGCACCCCCAGCACACCCAGCGGCACCACCAGAATGACGGACAGCGGTATCGACCAGCTTTCGTACAGCGCCGCCAGGCACAGGAACACCGCCAGCAGCGAGAAGCCCAGCAGGATGAAAGCCTGGGCACCGGAGAGCTTTTCCTCGCGCGACTGGCCCGTCCACTCGAAGGCAAAGCCTTCGGGCAGCTTGGCGGCCAGCGCTTCCATCTCGTTCATGGCCTCACCGGTGCTGTAGCCCTTGGCGGCGTCGCCGGAGATGCGCATCGTGGGGTAGCCGTTGTAGCGAATGGTCTGCATCGGGCCGCGGGTCCAGCGGGTGCTGGCGAAGGCTGAAAGCGGTACCTGCTGGCCACGCGTGTTCACGGCGTTCAGGCGCAGCAGGTCTTCGGGCTGCATGCGGGTGGGTGCGTCGGCCTGCACCACCACGCGCTGCAGCCGGCCGGCGTTCGGAAAGTCGTTCACATAGACCGAGCCCAGCGCGATGCCAATGGTGGCGCTGATGGACTCGAAAGACACGCCCAGGGCGCTGGCTTTGTCGCGGTCGATGTCGAGCTGCAGCTGCGGCGCGTCTTCCAGGCCGTCCGGCCGAACGCCGGTGATGATCTTGCTCTGCGAGGCCATGCCCAGCAGCTGGTTGCGTGCCGCCAGCAGGGCGTCGTGGCCGCGGCCGCCGCGGTCCTGCAGGCGGAAGGCAAAGCCCGAGGCCGTGCCTAGCTCTGGAATGGGTGGCGGGCTCAAGGGGAAGATGAATGCGTCCTTGATGCCCATCAGCGCTCCAAAGGCACGCCCGGCCAGGGCCTGGGCCGAGTGCTCAGGCCCGGCGCGTTCCTTCCAGTCCTTCAGCGTCACAAAGGCCAGGCCGGCATTCTGGCCGGTGCCGGCGAAGCTGAAGCCCATCACGCTGACCATGCTCTGCACTTCGGGCTGCTTGAGCACGAAAGCCTCGGTCTGCTTCATCACCTCCAGCGCCCGGTTTTGCGTGGCGCCGGGCGGCAGCTGCACGTTGACGATCATGTAGCCCTGGTCTTCGGCCGGCAGGAAGGAGGTGGGCAGGCGGCTGAACAGCACCACAACGGCGGCGATGATCGCCACATAGATGATGAGGTAGCGCGCGGCTTTCTTCAGGATGCGTGCTACCAGGCCTTCGTAGCTCTTGGCGGTGCGCGAGAAGCCGCGATTGAACCAGCCGAAGAAACCGCCCTTGGCATGGTGATGCCCGGCTTCCACGGGTTTCAGCAGCGTGGCGCACAGGGCTGGCGTGAGCGACAGCGCCATGAAGGCCGAGATCAGGATCGAACTCACCATCACGGCCGAGAACTGGCGGTAGATGTTGCCGACCGAGCCGCCAAAGAAGGCCAGTGGCACGAACACCGAGACCAGCACCACCGTGACGCCGATGATGGCGCCGGATATCTGGCCCATGGCCTTGCGCGTGGCC
>JANMKM010000685.1:0-5420 GCA_031372035.1 Rhodoferax sp.
TCGAATTCCAGTTGCGCACGGAATCGATGCACATGGTGGCGGAGTCGGGCGTCGCCGCGCACTGGTTGTACAAGGCGAAAAACCCGGATGGTGTGGGATCGACGCGGCTCGGCAACCAGTGGTTGCAGTCGCTGCTCGACATTCAGCGCGATACCGGCGATGCCACGGAGTTCTGGGACCACGTCAAAGTGGATCTGGTGCCGGAGGCGGTGTATGTGTTTACGCCCAAGAGCAGGATCCTCTCGCTTCCGCGTGGCGCCACCGTAGTGGACTTCGCCTATGCCATCCACAGCAACGTGGGCGACCGCACCGTCGCTGCGCGCATCAACGGGGAGCAGGTGCCCTTGCGCACCGAACTCAAGAATGGCGATGTCGTGGAAGTCGTGACGGCACCGGTTTCCAGCCCGAATCCGGCCTGGCTGAGTTTCGTGCGCACAGGCCGGGCGCGCTCGAAAATCCGGCACCACCTCAAGACTCTTGCACAGTCAGAGTCGGAAAGCTTTGGCCAGCGTCTGCTGGCGCAGGCGCTGCGTGCCGAGGGCATTGAGCGCTTTCCGCAAGACGATGCGGCGCATGCCGATATGTGGGAGCGGCTGTTGCGCTTTTCCGGCAATCGCTCGCGCGCGGAGCTGCTGGTCGACATCGGTCTGGGCAAGCGCATCGCCACCATGGTGGCCAAACGCATGGTCACCCTGTTGGGCGAAGAGACTGGCGAACGTCCCGACCCGCTGCTCATGACGCGGGAGCGGTTCGCCGCGCAGGACACCGTGGGCCAGGGCGTGGTTTCGCTGGACGGTAGCGAAAACGCATCCGTGGTTTACGCCAGTTGCTGCCATCCCATCCCTGGCGACCGCATCGTCGGTTATCTGGGGCGCGGAGAAGGCCTTGCCGTTCACGTCGAGTCGTGCCCGGTCTCCGCCAAGCTGCAACACAAAGACAGCGAACGGTTCATCACAGTGGATTGGGCCGACGATCCGATACGGGCGTTCGAAGTGCAGATTCTGGTTTCAGTGGTCAATGGCAAGGGTGTGTTGGCGCGGGTCGCCGCTGCGCTCGCGTCAGCCGAGGCGGACATCGCCCACATCGACATGGGACAGGACGCCGCGCAGGATGCCACCGACCTGCGATTTGTGATTGCCGTGCGGGATCGCTCCCATCTGGACCTGGCACTGCGCAATCTGCGTCGAACGCCGTCGGTATTGCGCGCCGATCGGGTCTAGGTCGCGTCGCGCCTGACCGGCTCCGGGTAATCAACGCGCAGCACTTCGATCTCGTCCACGCCCAGCGGCGTCACCAGTTGCAGCACATCGCCGACCCGAGCCTTGAGCAGGGTGCGCGCAATCGGGGATACCCAGCTCACCTCGCCATGCGTACTGTCGGCCTCGTCAATGCCTAGTATCGTGACCGAGCGCTCGGCGCCTTTCCCATCCACATACGCAACCCGTGCACCGAAGAAGACCTGATCGATGCCTGCATGCACACTGGGGTCGGTGACTTCGGCAATCTCCAGGCGTTTGGTCAGGAAGCGGATGCGCCTGTCGATCTCGCGCAGGCGCTTCTTGCCATAGATGTAGTCTCCGTTCTCGGAGCGATCCCCATTGCTTGCGGCCCAGTGGACGATCTCCACGACCTTGGGCCGCTCGGTGTCGATCAGTTCGAGCAGTTCGTCGCGCAGACGCTGGAAGCCGGCGGGCGTAATGTAGTTCTTGCCGCCGCCGGCAATGGCTGGCAGCTGGACTTCATCATCCTCGTCGTCACTGTCGGATTCGCGGGTAAACGCTTTGCTCATGGGGTGGTGCGGCCGTGCGCGGGCGGCAGTTCCGGCCGCAAGCAAAAAGGGCCTGCATCCTTGAGAGGATACAGGCCCCGCGCAAACAGTTGGTGCGGCGGGCAGGAATTGAACCCGCTGCCCCTTGGTACGTAGCCCGGCCGGCGCACGTAACCCGTTGATTTCATTTAACTTGGTTCTGGGCGGATTTAGTCATTCTGTACAGCAATGTACCGTCCATGACAGGTCAGTCCTGCAAAGACTCCCCCGCCGAAATCTGACTCGACAAACCCAAGCCTGCTGCAGATATCGCACTTCAAATTGCCGACAGAGCAGTGACCACCATCCGAAAATTGGACCTTGATGGCGGCGTCACCGAAAGCAGTTTTCCAAGGGCCGTCGGAAAAATACGGGAGGTTTGGTCGTACCGCGATGAAGCCATCGAAAATGTACGCAAAAATGTTGGCAAAAATAGCGCCATGTATGTGTCTCCCCACCAATTTGAACCTCTGATGCCGGCAGACACGCGACTTGAGCCCTTGCTGGCCAAAGCGCATGACCTGTCCCGGTTGGCTACCAACCTGGCTGGCACCCGCGTTCCACCCGAGCTGCGCAGCATGCTGCGCAGCATGAATTCTTATTACACCAACCGTATCGAGGGGCAGCACACCCGCCCGCACGAGATAGACCAGGCCCTTCGCCAGGACTTTTCCAAAGACGCCGTTTTGGCCGCCAAACAGCGCCTGGCGCTGGCCCACATCAACGCCGAGGCGGACCTGGAACAGCGCTACGTCGGAGCCAATGGCGCACTGGCGCTGTATTCCACCGAAGCAGTGCAGGAACTGCACCGCGCGTTGTTTGGCAGATTGCCCGCGCCGGATCTGGTTACCCCGGAAAACGAGCCCATCGTGCCTGGTCAGCTACGCCAGCGTGACGTCATGGTGGGGCAACATGTAGCACCCGCCCACACAAGCGTGCCACTTTTTCTTGATCGGTGGGCCAGCTTTTATGGCGGCGTGCGGCGCGGTGAGGCTGCACTGGTCGCCCTGGCTGCAGCACACCAACGCCTGGGCTGGGTGCACCCTTTCATCGACGGCAACGGGCGGGTCATGCGGCTCCACACTCACACACTTCTCAGCGCGCTCGGGTATACCGGTGGATTGTGGTCGCCGCTCCGGGGCTTTGCCCGCAACACCGAACGGTACTACGCGTTGCTGGCGGACGCCGACAGCCTGCGCAGGGGTGACCTGGACGGGCGAGGCAATTTGAGTGAGCAAGCCCTGATGGCTTGGATCGACTATGTGCTGGGCACCTGCTTGGACCAGGTGGGCTTCATGGCCGGAATGCTGGACTTCGAGACGATGAAGTCACGCATCGAGGCCTGCCTTGTGTTCGAAACCACGGTACTGAAATCAGGCGCCCGCCAGGAAGCCATACGAGGTCTGCACTACCTGTTTCTAAGCGGCGAAGACATGACGCGGGGCGACTTCAAGGGCATGCTGGGTATGAGTGACCGTGGCGCCACTGATGTACTGGGTGCATTGGTCAGGCGCGGGCTGCTGAAGTCGGATTCGCCACAGGGCAAGGTGCGCTTCGGCCTGCCGCAGCATGCGCTGCGATTTCTGTTCCCTCGCCTTTGGCCCGAGGCCGAGGCCGATGCCGATGCCCTCTAACGTGGCATGTCCATCGCAATTGGTCAGCAAGATGCGGATGTGTTGACCGCGGCCAGGCGTTGACGCCCGCAGAGCAGGAGGTGTGTACGCGTATGTTCACCGACCACCGCACTCCCACAGAACTCACTACAGACGCAAGGAACCACTCGGCAAAACTATAGCACCGTGTGCTATACTACTGCAGCAGCATGAAACGCAAAAGAGTATTCAAGACCAAGTCGTTTGCCCGGTGGGCGAAGAAGGTACTGGCAGATTCGCTTCTCTGTGCCGCAGCTCGCGAAATCGAGCAAGGCGTGTACGAGGCCGACCTCGGACAAGGCGTGTGCAAGAAGCGCATCGCCGTTCCGGGCCAAGGCAAGAGCGGCGGTACCCGCACGCTTGTTGCCAAGCAACACGCCGCTGCCATCATCTTCCTCGTCGGAAGGGAGAAGAACGAACCAGGGCCCGACTTTTCCGATGTGGTGGTCGAAGCGGTTAAGGCCATCGCCTCCGACCTCAACAAACAACCAATTGAACGATTGGAAGAAATGGCCGCCGACGGCAAACTGAAGGAGATTTGCAATGCCAAAGAGAAGCAGTGAAGAGGCTCGCATGCTACGCGAGTTGCTGGAGACTGCCGAGGACCTGAACGGTTACGGCGTCATGTCGAAAACGAACATGTCCAAGGTGCGCGCACTGTGCGAGGAACCTCCCCTCTACACTCCGGACCGAGTCATGACAGTTCGAACGACCATCGCCAAGATGAGCCAAGCCGTCTTCGCTTCGTTCCTGAACGTGAGCGTGTCAACGGTTCAGAAGTGGGAGTCGCATTCGGCGGACAAACATCCCAGCGGCGCAGCCGCAAAGTTGCTGCAACTGGTGGAGACCAAAGGGGTAGAAGCGCTCATCGCGTGAACGGGCACCGGACGGGCACCAGAGGTTCGATCCGACACAAGAAAGACAAAAGGGTTAGCACGTGCTTACGTGCTAACCCTTGTCATTATTGGTGCGGCTGGCAGGAATTGAACCCACGACCCCTTGGTTCGTAGCCAAGTACTCTATCCAACTGAGCTACAGCCGCGACAGCCTTGTATTCTAGCACCAGCGCGAACTGCTTCTAATTGGACAGACTTCCGCCCGCCGCCTTTTGCAACGTGACGAGGCGCTCGGTCTGCCCCAGCGACAGCAGATGCGCATAGATCACCGAGAGGTACTGCTTCTCCCGCAGGGACAGAAACAACTCGTCCGACAATTTGCCCAGGCGCTCTTCGTTGATCACGTAGCAACCGGCGATCTCTTTGGTCTTGCCGCCATCCTGGACGCGCAAATTCAGGGGAGTAAACAGATTGTGGCTCGCGATGAACTTGCAAAACTGGTTGGTGGCCAGTTCCATCTGGTGGAGGTCGGACAGATACCGCTTCACGTTGTCGATGAGTTGCGTTGGGGCGCCGGAAATGTCGAAAAGAGCCGCGCCCTCGGTGTCGTTCACCAGGCTGCTGGCTTCGTCGATGCACACCACGAACTGGCCGTCCTGATCACTGGCGGTGAGCGCAAACGGATAACGACGGATGATGGCGGGAATGTAAGACGCCTGCCACTTGCCAGCAGCGTCTACGAACAGGTTCTGCTCAGGTGTCAGCCCCATGAGGGCCACCGGGCGAAAGCCATCGGCTGCCTTGTCTTCCAGGAACACGATGGGGTATATGGAGGCGGCGCGGCCGAACTCCTGCAAGGTCAGATAGGCAAGGTGTGTCTTGGACGCAAACGCGAAGTCCGCGATTTCCTTGACACGCTTGTTGGCGTGGGCCTGGTTGTTGACGGGGACAATTTTTTGAAACACGAAGGCTCATGGAGGAAATTCTGAACGAAGGCGCGGCCCGGGATCAATGCCTGACAAGTTTACCCTGCGTACATGGCTGAGCCGCAGTCCGCGGCAAGGGTACGATGTCTGAAATTCTTGGTATCGGACGACCGGCCTTGCTTGTAGGCCACGGCGCTCG
>JANMKM010000702.1:0-2484 GCA_031372035.1 Rhodoferax sp.
CGCCATGCCGACGCTTTGCGCCGCGATGCCTATGCGTCCCCCCTCCAGAGCGCCCAGGGCAATCTTGTAGCCCTCGCCCTCGCTGCCGATCAGGTTTTCCACCTGGATGCGGCAGTTGTCGAAGTTGATCTGGGCCGTGTCGCTGCTGTGTTGGCCCAGCTTGTCTTCGAGCCGCGCCACTACATAACCCGGCGTGTCGGTAGGCACCAGAAAAGCACTCATGCCGCGTTTGCCGGACCCCTTGTCAGTGACGGCTATCACCACGGCCAGATGGCCGTTCTTGCCGCTGGTAATGAACTGCTTGACGCCGTTGAGCACATAGCCATCGCCGTCCTTGACCGCGGTGGTCTTGAGCGCCGACGCGTCGCTGCCCACATGCGGCTCGGTCAGGCAGAACACGCCCAGCAGTTCTCCCTGAGCCAGGCGCGTGAGCCAATGCTTTTTCTGCTGCGTATTGCCATACCGCATCAGGATGGCGTTGACGGGGCAATTGGTCACGCTGATGGCGGTGCTGGTGCCGCCATCGCCGGCGGCAATCTCCTCCAGCACCAGCGCCAGCGTCAGATAGTCGAAGCTGGCGCCGCCATATTCTTCCGGCACGCAGATTCCGTAGGCGCCCAGCGCCGCCAGACCCTGGTGCGCCTCTTTCGGGAAATGGTGCTCCTTGTCCCAGCGCGCGGCGTTGGGCCACAGCTGTTCCTTGGCAAACGCGCGCACCGCGTCGCGCACCATCTCCTGGTCCTGGGTCAGTATCACGATGAACTCCCGGTAAGGTTCAGGGCGCGTCTTGGTGATGTCAGACCAACTCCAATGCAATCGCCGTTGCCTCGCCGCCGCCGATACACAGCGTGGCGATGCCGCGCTTGAGGCCACGCGCCTTCAAGGCGTACATCAAAGTGACCATGATGCGCGCGCCGCTGGCGCCTATGGGATGTCCGAGCGCGCAAGCGCCGCCGTTGACGTTGACGATGGCGTGGTTGAGGTTAAGTTCGGTCATCAGCGCCATCGGCACCACGGCAAAGGCCTCGTTGACCTCCCACAGGTCCACGTCCTGCGCGCGCCAGCCGGTTTTGGCCAGCAGCTTTTGCACCGCCCCGACCGGCGCGGTGGAGAACCATTCGGGTTCCTGGGCGTGCATGGCATGGCCCACGATACGCGCCAGCGGCGTCGCGCCCAGGCGTGTGGCCATGGAGGCACGCGTCATCACCAGCGCCGCGGCGCCGTCGTTGATCGACGAACTGGACGCGGCTGTGATGGTGCCGTCCTTCTTGAAGGCCGGCTTGAGCGCCGGAATCTTGTCGAGCTTGATCTTGCCCGGCCCCTCGTCGATGGCCACCAGCACGTCGCCGGAGCGGCTCTTGACCGTCACCGGCGTGATTTCGCTGGCAAACGCACCGGACTTGGTGGCGGCCTGGGCGCGCTCCACGCTGGCCATGGCGAACTCGTCCTGCGCACCGCGCGAAAAGCTGTACTTGGCCGCGCAGTCTTCGCCGAAGGTGCCCATGGAGCGGCCCGGCTCGTAAGCGTCTTCCAGGCCGTCGAGCATCATGTGGTCGAAGATCCGGTCGTGCCCGATGCGGATACCGCTGCGGATACCGCTGCGGCCCTTGAGAAGCAGGTGCGGCGCATTGGTCATGCTCTCCATGCCACCGGCGACCATCACCTCGTGGCTGCCCACCAGCAGCATGTCGTGCGCCATCATGGCGGCCTTCATGCCCGAACCGCACATCTTGGACAGGGTCACCGCGCCTGCGCTCTTTGGCAACCCGCCCTTCAAGGCCGCCTGGCGTGCCGGCGCCTGGCCCTGGCCGGCCATCAGGCAGTTGCCGAACAGGACTTCGGTCACGAGCTCGGAAGACACGTTGGAGCGTTCCATGGCCGCCTTGATGGCAGCGCCGCCCAGGTCGTGCGCGGACAGCGAGGCAAAGTCGCCCTGGAAGCCGCCCATGGGGGTGCGCGCGGCGCCGACGATGACAACGGGATCGGTAGTGGAATCAGACATGGTTTTTTCTTTCAGTGGGATGGGGTGGGTGGAGGATCAGAAGTACAGATGGGGGCGGACTGCTGCTTTTCAGGATAAATCGGTTTCGGTGGCGGCCGGTGCAAAGCGCTTGTCCCGGTCATACGGAAATACGTCGAACACATGGCCCTGCGCGATACGTTCCTTGTGCGCCTGCCAGAAACCGGCGTCCAGCAAGTCGGCATGGTGCTTCATGAAAACCTCGCGTACGGCCGGGTTGCCGAGCAGGAACGGGCCGAAGGTTTCGGGGAACACGTCCTTGGGGCCGACCTTGTACCAGACTTCACCGCTCATCTCGTCTTCTTCGTTGCGTGCCGCGGGCACATGGCGGAAATTGCAGTCGGTGATGTATTCGATTTCGTCGTAGTCGTAGAACACCACCTTGCCATGGCGCGTGATGCCGAAGTTCTTCCACAACATGTCGCCCGGGAAAATATTCGCCGCCACCAGGTCCTTGATGGCAT
>JANMKM010000703.1:0-3700 GCA_031372035.1 Rhodoferax sp.
GATCGCAACAACAATGCTCTCGAAGGAAACACCCCGGTCGGTCCTCAACGTGTCGTTCTTCTCGGGGCTCCACCGAAACGGCTTCATTTCCAGATGTTACTTCACTGTGTGCCGTTTGTCATCAAGCAGATGCAACTCGACCGGCGTTCGCAGCGCGTGCGTTACAACGTGAGGCAGGAGCGAAACTTCAAGGCATCGATGTCGCCGAGGATCGGAGTGAGTGACCATTGCCAACTCGCCCTTGGTTGCCACCGACTTCAGCTCGCCTCTCTGGTCGCCATCGCTGTTGCCTATGGCATGCAGTTCTTCTGAACAAACGCGAATACATCGCCAAACCAGGTGGCCGCCCCCAGGTATGCAAAGCTATGGCCATCGGGCCTGGAGTTCCCATACGGTGGATAGACCTTCAACTGACTTTCCTTGCCTGCCCGTTTCATCTCGGCGGATAGCACCCTGCTGGGAGAGAGATCAAAATCGTTTTCCGCTTGAAAGAAGAAGATCGGTGACTTCGCGCTTCGCACGGCCGCCTTCATGAGCACCTGAAGATCCGGTGCAGTCTCCCAGCTCTCTGCGCCACCCGAAGCATCCACCGCTGCACAGTACGAGGCTTGCGCAGAGCCAAGAACCACTTCAATTCCACCGAATGAATTGCCGGCGGTGGCGACCTGATTTGCGAGAACGAACTTCTGTGATCTGAGCCATTGCAATGCTGCCATCTGATCCTGCAGGTGATCCGTGGCCAGCAGCCGCGTCATGGTGGCTGCGGCTTCTCGCGCACCGCCAGTCGCACGGGCTTGCGACATTTGATCGCCGATGAACGGGCCGGCCTTTGCGCTCAGACCCTGTCCTCGTCGATAGGGCATGAAGAACACCCAGCCTTTGGCTGCAAACAGCGGGCCGATGATCTTGCTGGCCTGACTATTCAACATGCCAGGAGCGCTCCCATGGTTATATAAAACTGCCGGAAAGGGGCCGTCGCCGTTGGGCTTGAAAATTTCGCCGCCAAGCGTCAGGTTCCCGCTCTGGAAGTGGACAACTTCCGGATCGTTCGGCATGCCCGTTGCTCGTGCTGCTGCTGTAGTCAGGAGAAGAAGAAACGATGCAATGACAAGCGATGCTTTCATGGTCGTCGACCTCGCACTGGAGATGGCTGACGCCGGACATCAGCGGACCACAACGGCGCACTCAGCTCAGAAGAATGGCAGAAACGTTGCATGCCCAGGAAGATGCCAAGAAGACTCACTCGATCAACTCATCCGCACGCAACCGCAGGGGCTCAGTCCCGGCAAAATCCGCGACCGGAGAAAAGCTGACGATACCTATCCGATACAGCTTGCGCGCACGCTTGGCAAGCCCAGCCTGCCCTGCCAGCAACAAGCCGCCGGCGCCGATCACAGTACACCGCTTCATCAGTTGACTTCTATGCATGATTCGCCTCAATGAGGTTCTCGACCAACCGCTCTACACGACGCACGTCGTCCACCGCATAGAAACCGTGTTTCCTGGTCTGGCGATCCCCATCACTATCCCGGTATTGTTCGCTGCGAAGAATCAGGTCCCCCGAGCCATCAGGATGTTCGGTGCGTTCGAATTCGGATATGTCCGCCGCCGGGTACGACTTCACCGTGATGGACTTCGCACCCTCGATCACGATGGCACGCTGATTGGTAATGGCGTAGACGATGGTGTGCGCCTTGCGCCGCATCCAGAGCGGCGAACACAAGCCGCCGATCCCGACCAGCAGAAAGGGCAAGCCAAACAAGGGGAAAAAGTCCCAGCCTCTATCGAAGCTCGGCATGCGAAAACCCGAAGCGCTTGCCATCCAGAACAGGGAGAACGCTGTCCAGGGAACGAAAAAGAGCCAGATGGCGAAGCCGGTCTTCATGTACCGGGCCGCGTTCGGCTGCGCCGCCCATGCTACTGATTCGCCAGGGCGCAACTCGGCGCGCAGGCGTTGCTGAAGGTGTTCGGGCAAGTCGGAAATGCTGGTCACCACTATCTCCTCATGCGCAGAGTACGGCGGGGTCGCCGTGAACGATATCACCCGCCAGGGCGGCTTCAGCCCCGGTGCGCCTCACGCCAGAGCCGAACATACTCTGCGGGATCGTCGGGCGTGGTTTCGTAGCGTGCCACACCTTGTGGAAAGGCAAACCACGGCAATGCGCTGCGAACAAACTGGTGGGCGATAGGGACGAACTCCCTGGCTCGCTGCAGCGTGGCTGGCCGGAGAATGGCGTGCTTCGGGCGATTGACCGGCTCCGACCACAGCCGGATCGCGCACGCCGGACAAACCATGTTCCTTCGTTCGCGTGCGTCGTTGGCTATGGACGAGACCAGCTGGGGGTTGCCTTCCAGCACCTCGAGCGAGCCGCGCTGCACCCACATCGAAAGCAGCAGCGCGCCCCCTGAGCGGCGCTGGCAGTCGGTGCAATGGCACGCGTAAAGTGTCAGCGGCTCGGAGCACAGTTGGAATTTGATCTGCCCGCAAAGGCAGTTGCCCAGATAAGGGGGTGACATGGCGGCGAGCCTCCTTGCGAAGCGCAGCGTGCGTGCAGGTGCACATTTTTGCGCGCTAGCCCGCGCCGCGATGAGCGGCGACGGCAGTATCCAGCGAGCCAACGGGCCGCTCCATCCCGCGTTCAGACCGAGTTATCGATTGAGCTGAACTCCTCGACGCGCCAGCACAGAAGTCCGGATATGTCCACCGCACTGTAGTTGCCGGCCGGGTGGGCTGCCGCGAACTGCCTGATCGCCGGGTGTTCGCGGCACAGGCGTGTGGCGCCTTCCTCATCGCCATAGAAGCCCACCACCAAGTAGCGCCCTGCCTGGGCGCGATGCTTCAGCAGCCAGTCGGCCGCAAACGTGGGCAGGACCTGCTGGCGCAGCGTGAACAGCTGCCGTCGACTCTCGACGAAGTCTGCGGCGCGTCCCGCATCGCGAATCTCCCATATGGCGCAGACGGCATGACTCGGGCTCTTGTCCCACGGACCCTTGACTTCAACGAGCGCCTCAAAGACTTCGCCGCCCGCCGCGCGCGCCGCGCCCTCGGAAGCGAATGCCTCAAGCCGAGCCACGTGACCGGCATCCTGCAAGGAGCGCAGGACGACAGACAGAGATGCGTCTGGGAGTGGTGGCGTTGGCTCCGTTTCGCGCTGGCGAGCCAGCCCCCGCGCAACGAAGTACCTGTTCAAACTTGTTGCGCCCGCCATGGCCTGTCGCTCCTGTGTCGTGGCCTTCCAACCTGGCTCGTGGCCGCTACACTCCATCGAGCGTTATCAGCATGTCCATATCGCTGGTGCATTGCTTGCGAAGGGCGATCAGCGGCGCGTACTCCGGCGCGGTGTACCAGGCGTTGAGCGCTTGCATGTCCGGGAACTCGATGATCACAACGCGCTCCGGAGTCCAGTGACCGCCTTCGGGCATTCTGTGGCTTCCACCCTTCGTGAGGTAACGGCCCCCGTACCTCGCGATCAGCGGAGCAACTTTGACGCGGTACTCCTCGAACTTGGACGCGTCCGTGATGATGTGTTCGACGATCAGGTAGGCGGACATGTGCGACCTCCGTTGTTGCAACCAATCCTGACAGAACTTCCGGCAGATGGTAAGCCCCAACCGGGCGAGGCGCCCAGCCCTCATCCGTAAGCCATCTGTATGCCACCCGTCTGCGCCGTATCAGCCCCGCCGGCCAATGATTCACCCA
>JANMKM010000729.1:0-11170 GCA_031372035.1 Rhodoferax sp.
ACTACCGCCACCGGCTCAGGGGGCCGCGCCGAGGCGCTTGACGCTGCCCGAACCGGCCACGGACTTGCTGACCACCGCGTCACCGTAATAGGCGACATCGCCCGAACCGGCCACACTCACACCCAGGGTCTCGCGGGCCCAGACCCGGGCGTCGCCGGAGCCGGCAATGCTCAGCTTGACCTGGTCCGCCGCCAGCTTCTCGGTGCGGACATTGCCCGAGCCGGCCACCTTGGCCTGCATGGAACGGGCGCGACCGCCGGCGCTGAAGTCCCCACTGCCAGCGATCGACAGCGCCAGGCTCTCGGTATCCAGTGCTTGCAGTTGCATGTTGCCGGAGCCGGCAATGGCACACCGCAGCTTTGGCGTGCGCAGGCTGGCAGCGCGCATGTCGCCGGAGCCGCCAATGGCCAATTCCTCCAGATTGCGCAGATTGACCGTGATATTCATGGTGCGCACCTGGACCGAGGTGTTGCGTTCCTTGAAGCGCAGCTTGAGTTGCCCGCGTTCCACCACGGTCTCGATCAGCGGCGCGATGTTGTCGTCGGTCTCGATCACCACACCCTCGCCGTCACCCTGCACCAGTTCCACCTTGGCGGGCAGGTCCAGCGATACGGCATTGAAGCCGCTGACGGCACGGCTGACCTTGACCACGTTGCCAGAGCCCTTGACGCCACCCCAATCCCAGGCGCCAGCGCTGCCAGTCCATAAACCTGAAAGAACAGCCAGGCAGCACAGGCCTGCAAGTCGGGCTGCGCGGTTCATGGTGCTTGTCATGTTCTGTCTCCGCTGAAAGGCTTGGCGCAGAAACCCGGTGTGATTCGAACGATCAGCTACGGGTGGCCGTGACGGTAACGCTGGGCAGGGTCACCAGCACTGCGGCCTGTGCGCTGTCGGGCCGGCTGGCGGCATCGAAGCCCAGCAACAGCGAGCCCTGGATGGTGACGGTGATCAGGACGGCCAGCGCCATGCCGGTGTACTTGGTGATGCGCGATTGGAAGTGGGTCATGTTGATTCTCCTGCAAATGGGCCACAGCGGCCGGTTGAAGAGAATGTAGAAGAGCCAGGGGCGCAATGCACCCGGAATGCGACAGACTGCACATGGACGGGAAGAACGGGCGGAATCGCGGCCCGGATGCAAGCAGCAGCAGCCCCCTTCATGGCGGCTGCCGGGCCGAAACTATCTCAGTGCGGGCGGCGCCGGCGGTTGTGATCCGGGTTCCTTGACCTCGACATCGATCACGTCACCGGCGTTGCCAGCGGCGCGCCCGGCAGCGGCGCCAGGCCGGGGCCATTGGCCGGCGGAACGGTAGAAGCTCTGCCAGCGGGAACGCGAACGCACATGGAAAGTCCAGGGCGCCACCGGTTGCCCGGTCAGCTTGCACCACGCGGCGCGCGCCAGCCACAGCACCAGCAGCAACAGTGCCGCCGCCATTACGCTTGCAAAGAACAACAGGCCCATGAACAGCAGCAGCACCCGCAATACCAGGCCAATGAGGGTCATGATCAGATTCTTCAATTCAGCTTTCCAGGTTTGCCGCACTGCCACGGAGCACGATCAACATTGTCGCGCTTGCAGTTGCGCGCCAGTGCGGCAAATGCAAGGGCTGGTCGGGCGCCCGCCGACGAACGGTCATTCCGGGCGACTGAGATGCATGGACCCTGCCAGGCAAAAGCGCCATGGCAACTGCATGGCCTTGCGGATACCGATACGCGGGCTGGCAACAACCACAACCGGTTCCACCGCCGGCCGCAATACAAAGGGCGGATTAGCAACCGACATGCCGTAGTGGCTGCGGTCGATGCCCAGGGCCTGCCCCAACCGCCCGGGGCCACTGCACAGCAAACGCAGTTCGTCCAGGCCGCGGCGTGCGCGCATGGTCTCCATGCCCTGCAGTGGTTCCAGCGCGCGCAACAGCACACCGGCACCATGGCCAGCGCCGTCGCAGACGATGTTCAGGCACCAGTGCACTCCGTAGGACAGATAGACATAGGCATGACCCGGTGGCCCGAACATCACGGCATTGCGCGGCCGCAGCCCGCCGTAGCAGTGCGAGGCCGGATCGGCCTGGTCATAGGCCTCGGTCTCGACAATCCGGCCACCCACCCCGTCCACCAACAAGCTGGCCCCGATCAGCGCACGCGCCACCTCTGGCGCCGGGGCCGCCAGATCCAGACTTGCCATGGCGGACGCGCTTGTCATCGGCAAATTCTAGGGCGCCCAAGCTGCAACGACGGCAGCGCGCGACGGCGTACCGACGCTGCCGATAATGCATGCCAAGGAACCGAATGCATGGCTAAACTCTTTTTCCGCTACTCGGCAATGAACGCCGGCAAGTCCACTTCGCTGCTGCAGATCGCCTACAACTACGAAGAGCAGGGTCAGAAGGTGCTGCTGTACACCGCTGGCATCGACGACCGCGCCGGTGTTGGCAATATTGCCTCGCGCCTGGGGCTGGAACGCGAGGCCGACGTCTTTGACGCCGCCACCGATTTCTATGCCCTGCTCAGTCCCTACCGCGACGTGGCCTGTGTGCTGATCGACGAGTCGCAGTTCCTCAGCCCGACCCAGGCGCAACAGCTTCACCGGGTGGCCAATGTCTGCAACATTCCGGTAATCTGCTTCGGCCTGCGCACCGACTTCCAGGGCAAGCCTTTCGACGGCTCGGCCTATCTGCTGGGCCTGGCCGATGACATAGAGGAAATCAAGACCATCTGCAGCTGTGGCCGCAAGGCGACGATGAATATCCGGGTTGACGACCGCGGCCAGCGTGTGCGCGAAGGCGTACAGGTGGAGATCGGTGGCAATAACCGCTACCTCCAGGTCTGCGCCCGCTGCTTCTACAAATAGCGGTATTCGCCCTCAGCGACGCAACTCACGGTACAACAGGTAAAGACCGCTGGCCACCACGATGGCGGCGCCCACGATGACGGCCGTCTGGGGGCACTTGGCCAAAGACCAGCCAGCCGAACAGTGTCATGTAGATGATCTGCTGATAGATGAAAGGCCCGAGCACTGCCGCCGACGCGTAGCGGTGTGCCAGGGCCAGCAGGAAGTGGCCCATGCCGCCGCATAGGCCGCTGAACAGCACCAAGGCCCAGATCTGCCAGGTCGGTGGCGTCTGCCACTGCGCCAGCGCGAACGGCGCGAGCAGCACCGTGGCGCCGACCGCCGACATCAGCTGCGTCGCCGCTGGCGATTCGGTGGCGGCCAGACGCCGCGTCAGCAGATTGAAGATCGCATAGAGGACAGCGTTGGCCAGTGAGAGAAAGATGGCCGGATGAAAACCTTGCGTGCCCGGGCGCACGATCAGCAACACGCCGCAAAAACCCGCCAGGATCGCCAGCCAGCGACGCGCGTCCAGTCGCTCGCCCAGCCAATGGGCGCTGATCAGCGCAATCAGGATCGGCACCGAGAACTGGATCGCACCCGTCACGTCGAGTTGAAGGTACTGCAGGGCCCAGAAATTCAGCGCCGTCATCGAGCCCAGCATCATGGCCCGCAGCAGTTGCCACCAGGGATGCTGCACCTTGAACATGGCCATGCCATAGCTCGGCGCCAGCAGGGCCGAGGTCAGCACGGCGTGGGTCAGGAAGCGCAACCACACCACCTCGAACACCGGCAACCGCTGCACCAGCCACTTGGCATTGGCGTCCAGCGCGGCAAAGCACAGCGTGGTCAGGCTGACCAGGACGATGCCCAGCTTGCGATTGCGAGCGGTGTCCAGTTTCAGCATGTTGCATCGGCCGCGCCACAGCGCGTACCGCCAGACACGATCCGCTCAGTTGCCATGCGCCAGCCGGCTGACCAGCGTGACCAGACCCATGCCGACCATCAGCCAGGCAATCTGGGCCGCGGTCTGGCGCGCGCTCAGGTGCCGTTGCAACTGGGGGATCAGATCTGCCAGCGCCACGTAGACAAAGCTGCTGGAGGCAACCACCAGAAAGTACGGCAGGAAAACCTGCAAACGCTCCAGCAGCAGAAAGCCGCAAATGCCACCCAGTGCGGTCACGGCCCCGGCCAGCGAGACTTTGAACAGTGCCGCCCGGCCCTGGCCGGCGCCCTGGCGCAGCACCGTCAGGTCGCCCATATGGTGCGGCACCTCGTGCGCCAGCACGGCCAGCGCCGCCAGCACGCCCAAACGCATGTCGGCCATGAAGGCCGACGCAATCAGGATGCCGTCGCCAAAGCAGTGCACGCTGTCGCCGGTGAGAACGGCCCAGCCGCCGGACCGGTGGCCTTGCCCGGGCGCGGCCGTTGCGCTGCCGCCTGCCAGGCGCACGGGATGCGCATGGGGGTGGGCGTGGCCTTCGCCATCGTCGTTCGGCGCATGGTGTTCATGGCCGTGGTGCCAGAGCTCGGCCTTGTCCAGCAGAAAGAAGAATACCAGCCCGACCAGCAGCGTCAGGAACAGATCACGCGCCGGCACGCGGCTCTCAAAGGCCTCGGGCAACAGATGCATGAAGGCCGTGGCCAGCAAGGCCCCGGCTGCCAGGCTGAGCATGTGCTGGGTATAGCGTGCCAGCAAGCCAAAGCCCAACAGCGCAGCCAACCACACGCTGCCGATCCCGGCGACCAGCGTTCCGATCACGATTGCTAACAAGACCATAGCTGTACGTGCCTGCTAGCCCAATGGCCAGCACCGGTTCATATTTCGTTGGCATGAACAAGCCAGGCCGCGCCACGGCCCGGCGAGCAAGCACGCGGGGTCAGGCAGCGCCATTGGCCTTGAACCATGCCAGGCAGCGCTTCCAGCCGTCTTCGGCCGGACCCTGGCGGAAACTGGGGCGGTAATCGGCGTGGAAAGCATGGGGGGTATCAGGGTACACCACAAACTGCGAGGCCCGGGCCGGAGCACTGCCACCCGCCAGCGCCACCTTCATCCTCTCCACCGTGTCCAGGGGAATGCCGGCGTCTGCCGCGCCGTACAGCCCCAGCACTGGCGCCCGCAAGCCCGCCACCATGTCCACCGGGTGCTTGGGGCTGAGCGCGCTGGCCTCACCCACCAGACGGCCGTACCAGGCCACTGCTGCTTTCACGGGACCATGCGCCGCGTACAGCCAGGTGATGCGCCCGCCCCAGCAAAAGCCAGTCACGGCGGCGCGGCTGTTGTCACCACCATTGGCGGCAGCCCATTTCAATGCTCCGTCCAGATCCATCATCACCTGGGCATCCGGCACCTTGTTCACCACTTCTTCGATCAGCTTGCCAATCTCGCCGTACGCGGTCGGATCCCCCTGGCGCGCGTACAACTCCGGTGCCAGCGCCAGATAACCGGCCCGGGCAAAGCGCCGGCAGGTATCAGCAATGTACTCATGCACGCCAAAAATCTCCTGCACCACCAGCACCACGGGCAGGTTGGTTCGCCCAGCCGGAGCCGCAAAATAAGCGGGCACCTTGAAGCCGGCAACCTCGTACATGACCTCCCCAGTCTTGAGCCCGTCCGACGGGGTCCGGATCGCGGTCTGCGCCATGATCGGCAGCGCTGCTGCCGCGTAACCCAGGCCCAGCCCAAGCTTGAGGGCGCTGCGCCGGGTTCCGGGCAGAGTTCCGGCGGCACCAGGCAGCAGGGCATCGAAATCAGCGCGAAAATGGCTCGGCAGCATGGCGGAGACTCCACAAGGTGTTTGCATAAGCGCCCGAGTCTAGTTTTTTTTGCTGCCGCCTGCCGACCGCGGGACCGCGGGCGCACGGCCGCGGCAGGCTCGGCCGCGACAAGGCACTCAGACAGACTTTTCCGTTTCGCGCAGCCAGGCGCGTCCTTCGTCCGCTTCATGCCACGAACTGACCATCCAGCCATGGCTTTGCGCCCCCGAACCCCGCACTCCCAAAGGCAATTGCTGGCGCTGACCGCGCTGGGTAGGGTCCGGCACGGCTCTGCATGTGACCTTCAGCATTGGCGTGGCCTGCCTGCAGTCAGCTGCGAACATGCCGCTGGAAACCCTGGTGCGTGCCGCCGATGCCGCGTTGTACCGCGCCAAGCAGCTGGGGCGCGCCTGTTTTGAGCTCGCAGTTTGACAGGCTAGTGGGCCTGTTCCCAGTTCGGCCCCACACCCACTTCGGCCAGCAGCGGCACCTTGAGTTCGGCCACGCCGGCCATCAGGCGCGGAATGGCCTCGCGCACCCACTCCACCTCATCCTGCGGCACCTCGAATACCAGTTCGTCGTGCACCTGCATGATCATCCTGGTACTGCGTTGCTCGGCATCGAGCACCTGCTGCACCTTGACCATGCTGAGCTTGATCAGGTCCGCGGCCGTGCCCTGCATGGGCGCGTTGATGGCTGCGCGCTCGGCGCCGCTGCGCCGTGGGCCGTTGGGTGAGTTGATCTCCGGCAGATAGAGCCGGCGGCCGAACACGGTTTCCACGTAGCCCAGCGCCTTGGCCGACTTGCGGGTCTCGTCCATGTAGCGCTTCACGCCGGGGTAGCGCTCGAAGTAGCGCTCGACAAAGTTCTTGGCCGCGGTGTTGTCGATCGACAGGCTGCGCGCCAGGCCATAGGCACTCATGCCATAGATCAGGCCGAAGTTGATGGTCTTGGCGTAGCGCCGCTGTTCGGAGTTCACCTGTTCAGGGCTGCCGCCAAACACTTCTGCAGCAGTGGCCCGGTGCACGTCCAGCCCCTGGTGAAAGGCGCGCAGCAGGGCTTCGTCGCCGCTGATATGGGCCATGATGCGCAGCTCGATCTGGCTGTAGTCGGCGCTGGCAATCACGCAGCCTGGCGCCGCAATGAAGGCCTCGCGCACGCGCCGGCCCTCTGCCGTGCGGATCGGGATGTTCTGCAGGTTCGGGTCGTTGCTCGACAGGCGCCCGGTCACGGCAACAGCCTGGGCGTAGTGGGTGTGGACCCTGCCGGTGCGCGGCAACGCCAGCTGGGCCAGCTTGTCGGTGTAAGTTCCCTTGAGCTTGGCCAGGCCCCGGTGCTCCAGAATCTTCGCCGGCAGGGGAAAGTCTTCCGCCAGCTTCTCCAGCACCTCCTCGTCGGTGCTGGGGGCGCCGGTGGCGGTCTTCTTCACCACCGGCAGGCCCAGCTTGGTGAAAAAGATTTCGCCAATCTGTTTCGGGCTGCCGAGGTTGAAGGGCTGGCCGGCGAGTTCATGGGCCTCGCGCTCCAGTTCCATGATGCGCTGGCCCAGGGCGTGGCTCTGGGCCGCCAGCGTGGGCGCGTCGATCAGCACACCATTGCGCTCGATCCGGTACAGGGTTTCGCTCGACGCCATCTCCAGTTCGTAGATGAAGCGCAGTTTGGCGTTGTCGCGCAGCTGCGGCCACAGCGCCAGATGCACGTCCAGGGTCTGGTCCGAGTCTTCGCAGGAGTATTCGGCCGCCTTGGCAATATCCACCTGGTCAAAGCAGATCTGGTGCGCACCCTTGCCGCACAGGTCTTCGAAGCTGATGCCGCTGCGCCCCAGGTGCCGTTCGGCCAGGCTGGACAGGCCATGCGGCTTATGCACCTCCAGCACATAGCTCTGCAGCATGGTGTCATGCACGTAGCCCTGGACCTCGATGCCGTGGTTGGCAAACACATGCCGGTCGTACTTCACATGCTGGCCCAGCTTGTGCCTTGATGGGTCTTCCAGCCAGGGCTTCATGGCTGCCAGCACGACCTCGCGGTTCAGCTGGTCCGGTGCATCGGAGTAGCGGTGTGCCACCGGCACGTAGGCCGCCACCCCCGGCTCCACGCTGAAACTGATGCCTACGATCTCGGCCCGCATCTCGTCCAGCGACGTGGTCTCGGTGTCCAGCGCCACCAGCTCGGCGGCGCCCAGCCGCTCCAGCCAGGCCTGCAACGCCTCCATGGTGAAGATGGTGTCGTACTGCACGGTGCTGACAGGTCGCGGTGCGCCAGCAGGCCCCAGGTCCAGACCGGCCTGCGCCTGGCCAGTAGCAGGAGCGGCGGCACCGGCTGTGGTGGCCGCTTCCTGGGTGCCGGCCAGCTCCGCTGCCAACAGCTTCACCAGGCCCTTGAAACCGAAGCGCTCGCCAAAGGCCTTCAGCGCCGCAGCATCGGGCGCGCGCACCGCCACCGCATCGAGCGCCGGCAGCCCCGGCACATGGCCGTCCAGATCGCAGTCGGTGCGGATGGTCAGCAGGCTGCGGCCCGTGGGCAGCCAGCCCAGGGCCTTGCGCAGGTTCTCGCCGGCCACGCCCTTGATCTCGTCGGCGCGCTGCACCAGCGCTTCCAGCGAGCCGTATTCCTGCAGCCATTTGGCGGCCGTCTTGGGGCCGACCTTTTCCACGCCCGGCACGTTGTCCACGGCATCGCCCACCAGGGTCTGGTAGTCCACCATCCGGCCGGCCGGGACACCAAATTCAGCCAGCACGCCGGCCAGGTCCCGGCGCTTGCCGCTCATGGTGTCGATGATCGTGATGTGTTCGTTGACCAGCTGCGCCAGGTCCTTGTCGCCACTGGAGACGATGACCTCTAAGCCCTGGCGCTCGGCCACCACCGCCAGGGTGCCGATGACATCGTCGGCCTCGACACCGGGCACATCCAGCACCGTCCAGCCCAGCAGCCGCACCACCTCGTGGATCGGCTCGATCTGGGAGCGCAGGTCGTCCGGCATCGGTGCCCGCTGCGCCTTGTACTGCGGGTAGATCGCGTCCCGGAAGGTCGGGCCCTTGGCGTCGAAGACGCAGGCCACATAGGCGGCGGGCACTGACCGGCGCAGGCTTTGCAGCATGTTGATGATGCCGCGGATGGCACCGGTGGGCGCGCTCTGCGGGTCTCCCGGCACGGCCCGCAGGTCCGGCATGGCGTGGAAGGCCCGGTACAGGTAGCTGGAGCCGTCCACCAACAACAGGGTTTGGGTGCGCGCTTCGGGTTGGTTCATGGACCCATTTTGCCCGGGTCTGCCGGACGCGACCTACAATGTCCGGATGCCTGCCATGTGCCCCTTTTCTGTCCGTTGTGCGCTGTTGTTGCTGTGGGTATCTGCCTGCGCCGCGGTCCAGGCCCAGAGCAACGCCACCATGGCGCCGGCGCCAGTGGAACGGGCCACCCCCGAGGGCCGCAGCCAGAAGCTGATCGAGGTGATGCGCACCGAAAGCGGCAACAGCATCATTGAGGAAGTACGCATCGGCGGCGAAACCCACAGCATCGCCGTGCAGCCCAAGGGCGGCATGCCCGCTTATGAGATCCTGCCGGCCAGCGGAACCCGCAACCGGACCCAGTTCGAACTCGAAGGTGCGGCCGGCGCGAACCCGGCCAGCGGCCCGCGGGTCTGGAAGCTGTTCGACTTCTGACCGTGGCGGTTTACACCGAAGTCACCTTCGCTGAAGCCGACGCTCTGCTGCAGCGCCTGGGTCTGGGGCCGTTGCAGCAGTTGCAGGGTTGTCCCGGCGGTATCGAGAACACCAATTACTTTGTCACCAGCGACCAGGGCCCGTTCGTGCTGACCGTGTTCGAGCGCCTGGGCTTTGCGCAGCTGCCGTTCTACCTGCGCCTGATGAAGCACCTGGCCTTGCACGGCATTCCGGTGCCAGACCCGGCGCCCGATGCCCAGGGCGAGCTGCTGCACAGTCTGCAAGGCAAGCCGGCGGCGGTGGTGAACCGCCTGGCCGGCAGCAGCGAACTCGCGCCAGCGCCCACCCATTGCGCGTCTGTGGCTGCGATGCTGGCGCGCATGCACCTGGCCGGGCGCGACTTTGCGCTGGAGCAACCGAATCTGCGCGGCCTTGCCTGGTGGAACGAGACCGTGCCGGTGGTGCTGCCCTTCCTCGATGGGCCACAGGCAGCCCTGATCCGCAGTGAACTGGCGTACCAGAACCATGTGCAGGCCCAGCCGCAGTACGCCGCCCTGCCACGCGGCCCGATCCACGCCGACCTGTTCCGCGACAACGTGATGTTCGAGGGCGACCGCAGCGACGCGCGGCTGAGCGGCTTTTTCGATTTCTACTTTGCCGGCACCGATACCTGGCTGTATGACATCGCGGTCAGCATGAACGATTGGTGCGTTGACCTGGCGAGCGGCGCTGCCGACCCGGTACGCAGCCAGCGCTTCCTGCAAGCCTACAACGCGGTACGGCCATTGACCGCACCGGAGCGGGCATTGCTGGTCGCCATGCAGCGCGCCGGCGCCCTGCGCTTCTGGCTCTCGCGCCTGTGGGACCTGCACCTGCCGCGCGAAGCCTCCCTGCTCAAGGCCCATGACCCGGGCCACTTCGAGCGGGTGTTGCGGCAGTGCCTGGCGCGCACCCGCAAACCCCTGCTGCAGCCAGCGGGCGAAACCATGGTGGCCGCAACATGCATCTGAACCTCGTCCCCGCCCGTACTGGCTGGCAATGGGTCAAACTCGGCATCCGCACCTTCATGCGCCAACCGCTGGCGCTGACCGGGCTGTTCTTTCTGTCAACCGTGCTGATGGTGCTGTTCAGCCGCGTGCCTCTGGTCGGCGGCGCCCTGGCAGCGCTGCTGTTTCCCTCGGCCTCGCTGCTGCTGATGGTGGCCGCGCACGAGGCCAGTCAGGGGCACTCCCTGACGCCGGCCGTGCTGTTCAAGGCCCTGCGCACCGGGCAGAGCCAGGTCCGCTCCCTGCTGGTGCTGGGGCTGTTGTGTGGCGTCAGCTTTGCGCTGCTGGCCGTGATCTCGATCCTGATCGGCAGCGGCACCAAGATGCCGGAGCTGCCGGCCAACGGCGTGATGACGCAGGAGCTGATGCTGCAAAGCTTTCTGCACCCGACCACCCTGTCCTATTTGCTGCTGTCGGTGCCGTTGTCCCTGATGTTCTGGCATGCCCCGGCCCTGGTGTACTGGCATGGGCTGCCGGCGATCAAGAGCCTGTTTTTCAGCATCATCGCCTGCAGCAAGAATTTTCTGGCGCTGACGGTCTATGCGCTGGCCTGGGTCGGCGTGCTGCTGTTCCTGACCGTGCCCGTGGCCTTGATCGCCATGCTCAGCGGCAGTGCTGGCGTGCTGCAGACCCTGTCCATCATGATGGCGGTGGTGGTCTGCACCATGATCTACACCTCGGTTTACTTCACCTTCCGCGACAGTTTTCAGGCCACTCCAGGAGATGCACATGAGCCAACACCAATTGCAGGGCCGCAGTGACGACGAAGTGCTGTGGTTCCAGCGCCGCAGCTTTCTGGCAGCCGCTGCTGCCTGGACCAGCCTGGGCGGATTCGCGACAGCGCAGGCGCAGGAGCGCAGCAATGTGGTTGAGCTGGTGGG
>JANMKM010000733.1:0-4181 GCA_031372035.1 Rhodoferax sp.
GTCGGTGCGTTTTGACTATGAGGCTGAATTGGCAGTGGTGATCGGCAAGCGCGCCCGGCATCTCAGCCAGGCCGATGCCCTGGGCTGTGTCTTCGGCTACAGCTGCTTCAACGACATGTCGGTGCGCGACTACCAGAAGAAGACACCGCAGTGGACCATCGGCAAGAACTTCGATGGCAGCGGTGGCTTCGGCCCGGTGGTGGTGACGGCCGACGCGCTGCCTGCCGGCGCCGCAGGCCTGCGGATCCAGAGCCGGCTCAACGGCAGCGTGATGCAGGACGCGAACACCACTGACATGATCTGGGGCGTGGCGGAAACCATTGCCCTGCTGACCGAATGCATGACGCTGGAGCCGGGTGACGTGATCATCATGGGCACGCCGGCCGGCGTTGGCCAGGCGCGCACGCCGCCGGTGTGGATGAAGCACGGCGACACCATCGAGATCGAGATCGAGCGCATCGGCCTGTTGTCGAACCCGATCCGGGACGAGGCACCTTGACCGCTGCCAGCACTGCTGACGGCCAGTTGGCCTATGACGTGGCCATCGTTGGCTTCGGGCCAACCGGTGCGGTTGCGGCGGCGCTGCTCGGCGGCTATGGCCTGAAGGTCTTTGTCTGCGACCGTGCCACGGAGATCTATGACAAGCCCCGTGCCTTTGCGCTGGACCACGAGATCATGCGGGTGTTCCAGCAACTGGGCGTCGCCGACGACGTGCTCTCCTACACCGAGGCTTTCACGCCGTCCGAGTTCTACGGTGTTGATGGCCAGCTGATCAAGCGCTTCACCTCAGTCGAGCCGCCGTATCCGCTGGGGTTCGTGCCGTCGCTGGTGTTCAGCCAGCCGGATGTGGAGCGTGTGCTGCGCCAGCATGTTGCCAGCCTGACCACGGTGGATGTGGCACTGGGTGAGGAACTCACCGGTCTGGAGCAGGACGCGGCCGGCGTGACCTTGCAGCTTTGCACCACTGCGGGTCTGCAGCGCAGCGTGCGCGCCCGCTTTGTGATCGGTTGTGATGGCGCCTCCAGCAGCGTGCGCGGTCTGGCCGGTCTGGCCCTGGAGGACCTGGGCTTCGACCAGCGCTGGCTGGTGGCGGACCTGCTGGTGAACGAGAGGGGTTTGCTGAAGCTACCAAGCGTCAGCATGCAGTTCTGTGAGCCACAGCGCCCTTGCACCTACCTGATCGGCCCGAAGAACCACCGGCGCTGGGAGATATCGATCAACGATGGCGAGGACCCGGCAGCTGTGGCGACCGAGCAAGGCACCTGGAAGCTGTTGGCGCGCTGGCTCGGGCCCGAGGACGCACAACTTTGGCGCCAGGCCAGCTACCGCTTCCATGCGCTGGTGGCAGACCGTTGGCGCAATGGCCGCGTCTTCATTGCCGGCGACGCCGCGCATCAGCAGCCGCCCTTCCTGGGGCAGGGCATGTGCCAGGGCCTGCGCGATGTGGCCAACTTGGGCTGGAAGCTGGCCGCTGTGCTGCGGGGGCAGGCGTATGCGGCATTGCTCGACAGCTATGACAGCGAGCGCAAGGCGCATGTGATCGCACTGACCACCCGTATCAAGGGCATCGGCCAGGTGGTGGGCGAGCGCGATCCGGCACGGGCACGCGAGCGCGATGCCCAGCTGCTGGCGCAATGCGGTGGCGTGGTGCCTTCGGTGCCGCGGCAGGACATGCAACCAGCGCTGACAGGAGGGCTGCTGGATCGTGCGGTCCATCCCGCAGTTGGAACCATCTTTCCGCAACCCTGGATTGAGAGCGCAGGAGGGCCGCAACGCATGGATGACCTCAGTGGCCGTGGCTGGCGGCTGGCGCTGTGCGCCGATCAGGCTGCCAGTTTGGCAGGGGCCGCTGAGTCCGACCCTGGCCTGGCCTTGACCACCGTCCGCCTTGGTATGCCGCAATGGATGGAGGTGGACGGCATAGCGGCTGCCTGGTTTGCCCGCCACGGCTGTGTGGCGGCATTGCTGCGGCCCGACCATTATGTCTATGGTGTGGCGACCAGCGCCGCTGCCATCGCGCCGTTGTTGCGGCGGGCACAGAATGACTTTCAGGGTGCCGCCGCAACTACGCGTCAACCTGCAACCGAATACATGACAACTGGAGAGACCTATGAAGCGCCGTAACCTGGTTCAGTGGATGGCCATCATTGCCGGCGCCAGCGCCGCAGGTGCGAGAGCGCAGGGTCCGGCAGGCAACTGGCCGCAGCGGCCAGTGAAATGGATCCTGTCACAACCCGCCGGCTCGGGGCCGGACATTCTGGCCCGTTACGTGGCGGATCAGCTCACCAAAACCTGGGGCCAGGCCATCGTGATCGACAACCGGCCCGGCGGCCAGAACGTGATCGGCGCCCAGGCGGCGGCCCGCTCTGCACCGGACGGCTACACCTTCTACTACGCCACCACGGCTGCGATGGTGACCAACGCCTTCACCTTCAAGTCCTTGCCCTACGATCCCGTGAAGGACTTTGTGCCGGTCCGGCTGATCGGCCGCAGCCCGTTTGTGATTGCAGCGTCCAGTGCCTTTGCTGCTCGTTCGCTGCCAGAGGCCATCGCTCTGGCGCGGGCCCAGCCGGGCCAGATTGCCATTGCCACTGAGGGCCCCAAGACCTTTTCCGGAATGCTGGCGGATTCCTTCGCGGCCATGGCCGGCATCAAACTCAACCACGTGCCCTATACCAAGGCGCCGGACGCGATCCAGGACGTGATCGGTGGCCGCGTGCAGCTGATCTGCCTGCCCGAGGCAGCGTTGCTGGCCTATGTGCGTTCGGGCCAGATGCAGCCGCTGGCGGTCAGCGCGGCGCAGCGCCTGGCAAATTTGCCGGCGGTGCCGACATTGGCCGACACCTTCAAGGGCTTCGAGTACACCGGCTGGAACGGCTTGTTCGCACCAGCCGGAACGCCCGCCGATGTGGTGACCAGGGTCAACCGCGACCTGGATGCCGTGCTCAAGCAGCCGGAGGTGGTGCAACGGCTGCTGGCGTTGGGGTCGCTGGCCGAGACCAGCATGAGCGTGGCAGAGTTCGAGGCTTTCATGCGCCAGGAGCGTGAGCGCTGGGGGGCAATCGTCAAGAGCATCGGCATCGTGCCCGAGTAGGCCGCCTCCGCCCCTGGCGGGGACAGGCTCAGCGCTTGCCTACACCCGGCGGTGGATTGCCACCTTCTTCAGCAGCTCGAACAGGATGCCCTGTTCGGCCGGCGTCAGATGGCGCAGCAGATCGCGCTCCATGGTGGCGGCAATGCCTTCCGCCTTGCGCAGCAGGGCCGTGCCCTTGCGCGACAGCGCCACATACTGCACCCGCCGGTCGGTGGTGCTGCGGGTGCGCTCCAGCAGTTCACGCTGCTCCATCCGGTCCAGGATCACGGTCAGGTTCGGTGCCGGCACGTTCAGCGCCAAGGAGAGCTGCTTTTGCGTGACGTCACTGTTGCTGGAGAGCAGCATCAGGATCGAGAACTCCACCTGGCGCAGTTGCAGCGGCTGGCCGATCTCGCGTTCGAACACCTTGCCACTGGGAATGCTGGCCTGCGCCAGGTTGTAGCCCAGCAGTCGCATCATCTTGCTGTGGTCCAGGCCCCCGGGCAGGGCGGTTTCCAGGTTCTGCGGGAGCGAGGACGTCATGGGGGGTCAGTGTAGCGGGCGGCGCGAAGCTGCGCCCGAAGCTGCTTCAGTGGAATCAGGTCAGCGCCACGCTTGGCTCCGAGCTCGTGGCGGGATCGGGCCGACGGCGCACTCGGCTCCGAATCTGTAGTGGGATCAGGCCACCGGCGCACTCAGCTCCGCGGCTGTCCCCCGCCTTCGGCTCCTCCTTTACGCCGCTACGCCGAGTGCCCCGCCAGCCTGATCCAAGCAATTGTCGTTGGTTCGCCAACGCCCGGACGCCAGCCTTGTGCGTCAGAGCAACGTCTTCCAGATGCTGCAAAATAAGCAGCTGTCCGCGCTGTATTCATGCGCCTTCCGGCTGCATTTGCGAGTGAAATGTCGCAGACATTGCCGTTCCCGAAGCACGATGAGCTCTGCGAATTTTTTATGTTCATTGCGTAGCGAAAGTTCGACATATTGAGGTGTCTGGCGATCTTCAATCCGCGCACGCCGAACAGAGTTGCCGCCGAGGATGCCGAGGTGGATGGCGTAGCGAAGTCAAGGGGGAGGAGGAGGCTGCAAGCCGACGACGGAGGACATTCGC
>JANMKM010000005.1:0-5355 GCA_031372035.1 Rhodoferax sp.
GCGGCCCGCTTTGTCCTGGCAGTGCGCGGCTATCTGGAAGTGCCGGCCACGCTGTTTGTCGAGTAGCCAGCCAGGTCACTCCAGGCGTTGTATGGCACTGAAGTCCGGCAGCGCTGCACTGGCATAGCCGGCGCAGTCCAGGGAGCCCAGGGCAATCCTGCCGCCATGGATCTTCAACCGCACGGCGCCAAAAGTGTGTTTATACAGGTCTGGATGGGCCTGCAGGAAGGCCTGCTGCTCGGCTTGCGGCAGGGCCGCCATGCCATTGACGTAGTGGTGTCCGTTGCGCTCCACATGGGTGATGCCCAGCAGGTTCACCAGCGCCAGGTCCTGCTGCACCGACAGGCCGGCCTGCGTGGTCAGGTCCTCGCCCGACATGAAGAAGCGCGTGCCAGGCTGATGCGCATTCCACTGTTGGCAACGTGCTGCATTCAGGATGGACTTGTACAGACCCTTGCAGGTCTTGGATGAAACTCCGGCGTACCCACGCGCGCGCGCCTGCACAAAGGTGTCGAGCTCGCCGTCGGACTCGTCGATGATCACAGGCTTGCCCAGCTGGGCACTGGCCAGGTCCACGTCCAGCGCCAGCTTGCGGTTGATCGGCTGCTCGACGAACAGGATGGCATTGAACAAGCGGCGCAGGGCGGGCGCGCTGGCCATTGCTCGCAGCAGCTCGGTCACGCCGGTCGCGTCCTGGTACTGCTCGTTCCCGTCGAGCGAGACGAAGTAGGCTTCTGGCAAGCGGTCCAGCACGGCTGCAATGGCCGTCAGGCGCTCCAGGTCGGCTGCAATGTTGCCTGCCACCTTGAGCTTGAAGTAGCGGTGGCCACTGGCCTGCACCACCTGCTCCAGGGTTTCCGGCAGGCCGTCGGCCACGGTTGTGCCCAGGTCGGCCGCGGTGATGGCGTCCACCAGACCAACCGTGTGGCGGGCTGCAATGTCTTGCGCCGGTTGCAGACCCGCCAGGAAGGCATCGAAGTCCAGATCAGCAAAGCTGGGGTGCGCGGGGCCGATACCCGCCAGGTTGGCGCGCATAGCCGCGTAGAACGTGACACTGAGCAGCCGACACAGTGCGTCCAGCACGGCCCGGTCGATCAGTGCCGGGCCGTAGCTGGCCAGTAGCGGGTTGAAGTCCAGAGCCAGCGCCTGGGCCAGGTGCGCATCATGGTGCCGGGCGAAGTGGCCAAAGGCACTGTCCGGCCGCTGGTCGTTGAGGTAGGCCTGGCGCGCCAGCCGCAGCACGGCGCGCAGTTGCTCGAAGTTGTCGTCGTTGCTCAATGCCAGGTTCTTGTCGAACCACTTGGGGGCCATCATTTCCGCGGCCGCGCCCCAGGCCGAGCGGCCGTCGGGCAGCTCAATGCGGGCGCGGGCGAAGGCTTGTGGACATTGGGTCAGCGTGACCACGCCAAAGCGGAACGGCAGGCGCAGCACCACCGGCCGCTCGTACAGCTCAAGCTCCAGGATACGCAGACGCGGGGCTTCAGCCATGGGGGGGCTCCAAGGTCTGCAGGATGCCGCGCAGATAGCCGATGGCCTGCGCCGCCGAGCCGATGCCGTCCGGTATGTAGTCGAAAGGCTCCACCGCGATGATGCCCGGATAGTGGCCGGAGGCGCGCATTTGCAGCAGGGTGCGCAGGATCGGCTCAAAGCGCAGGCTACCCTGGCCAGGGCCACGCCGGTTCGGGTCGTTCACCTGCACATGGGCAATGCGGCCGGTGGGTATCCACTGCGCCATGAGTTCCGCCACGGGCTGGTCCTCGGTCTGGCCGGCGGCACTGCAGTCGATCATGGTCTTGAAGGCCGGTGAAGCGATCTCATCTACCAGCTTTGCGGCCTGGGCCACGGTATTGAGCAGGTCGGTCTCGGCGCGCGCAAGTGGCTCGATGCAGTAGATGACGCCACACTGCTGCGCCAGGTTTGCGGCAGCGGCCAGGCAGTCGCGGGCGCGCTCCAGGGCGACGGCATGGGAGGTGTCCGGCGGCACCGAGCGCTGTTTGGGCGAGCCGTGCACCAGGTAGCTGCCACCCATCAGCGCGCACAGCTCCACCATGCGCTGCATCACGGCTGTGGTGCGCTCGCGCTGGGCAGAGTCCGCGCTGACCATCGACAGGCCGCCAGGCGCCACCAGCAGCCAGTGCAGGCCGTGGATGCGCAGGCCATGGTCCTGCGCCACAGTGCCGAAACCGCGGGCTGTAGCGTCGCTGATGTCCATCGGGTTTTCAGCCAGCGTGAAGGGCGCCACCTCCAGGCCGTCGTAACCCAGCGCCGCTGCCACGCGGCATTGCTCGGCGAAGGGCAGGGGCTGCAACACCTCGTTGCACAGGGCGATCTTCATTGCTGGCTCTGGCTCAGCTGCGCCGCCCAAGCAACGACTTCAGGCCGCTGCCGGTCGCTGCCGCAACCCAGCGTACCCGTGTCTTGAACGCCGGCACGTACAGCAGGATGGTGAAGATGGTCACGGCCGCGAAAGCCATGCAGATCGGCCGCGTGAAAAACGGCGCCAGGCTACCGTCGGACAGCACCAGGCCGCGGCGCAGGCTCTTGTCCAGCAGCGGCCCCAGCACCAGGCCCAGTACCAGCGGTGCCATCTCGTAGCCGCGCCGGCGCAGGAAGAACGCAACCAGGCCGATGGCGAGCATGGCGTAGACGTCGAACAGGCGCGACGCCGTGGCGAAGGCGCCGATGGTGCACAGCAGAAACACGATCGGCATCAGGATCGCCCGCCGCACCTTCAGGATATGCAACAGCGGCCGCACGCCGAACAGGCCGAACAGCAGGATGGTGATGGAAGCCAGGGTGGTCATGGCCACCACTTCGTAGATGAAGTGGGGGTGCTGGACCATCAGCATCGGCCCGGGCTGCACGCCGTGGATGATCATCGCTGCCATCAGCACGGCCGACGGCGCCGAGCCGGGGATGCCCAGCGCCAGGCACGGAATGATGTGGCCGGGGATCGAGGCCATGTCGCCGGTCTCGGCGGCCATCAGGCCGTCGATCGAGCCCTTGCCGAATTTTTCCGGTTCCTTGCTCACCGCCTTGGCGGCCGCATACGACATCCAGGCGCCGGCGTCCTCGCCCACGCCGGGCAGCAGCCCGGTAGTCACACCGATGATCCCGGAGCGCAAGACGGTGCGCCAGTAGGTGACGATCTCGCGAAAACGCGGCAGCACCGAGTCCTTCATCTCGATGATCTTGCGTTCCACGGGGTCCGCCAGCGTGGTCAGCACTTCAGCCAGCCCGAAGGCGCCGACCAGTGCCGGGATCAGGCCGATGCCGCCCGCCAGGTCGTCCCAGCCGAAGGTGAAACGGTCGTAGGCATAGAGCCCTTCCTGGCCGATCTGTGCAATGAACAGGCCCAGCAGCCCCATCAGCCAGCCTTTGAGCGGGTCGTTGCCGACGATGCTGCCCGACATGGTGACGCCGAACAGCGCCAGCCAGAAGAATTCAAAGGCGCCGAACTGCAGCGCCACTTCGGCCAGCATGGGAGTGAACATTGCCAGGCAGATCACGCCGAACAGGGTGCTGACGAAAGCCCCCGAGGTCGCGATACCGATGGCGCGGCCGGCCTGGCCCTGCTTGGCCAGTGCGTAGCCGTCGGCGCAGGAGGCGGCGTTGGCTGCCGTGCCCGGAATGTTCAGCAGGATGGCAGTGCGCGAGCCCCCGTACAGCGCACCGACGTAGGAACAGATCAGCACCAGGATCGCCTGGTTGGCCGGCAGCTTGATGGTCAGCGTCGTCAGCAGCGCGATGCACAGCGTCGCCGACAGGCCTGGCAGGATGCCCATGACGATGCCGACAAATGCGCCGCCCAGCCCGTACAACAGCGTCATGGGATCCATGAAGCTGAGCCAGGCGCGGCCGAGGTCTTGCAGTCCTTGCATATCAGTGGTGCCGTGCGGGAGTCATATTCAGGGCATGCGCACCAGAAACAGTTTCTCGAAGACAAGCTGGGTGATGACGGAGGAAGCCACGCCGATCAGCACTGCCTTGGCGACCAGTTGCGACGTCATCTGGCGCTGCAGCGGGTCGCGGCTCATGCGTTGCAGGATCAGGATGGAAGCCGTGACATAGATGCTGGACGCCAGCCAGAACGGGATACCGTGGCCGATCAGCACCACGCAGTAGCCGATGCACAGAGCGGCCACCACTGCGACGCGGCGACGTTCGTCGCGCTGGTCCGCCGTCGCGGCCGGCAGCGGATGCGTGAAGGCACCGCGCTCCCAGCTGCGCACGCCCAGCACCGTGCCCAGCAGGATCATCGCGATGCCCAGCAGCCCGGGCAGCAGGCCCGGTACGGTGTAGGGATTGATGTGCTGTTGCTCCAGCCGGTCCATGGCGATGGAGCCAGCCAGCACAGCGATGCCAAGCACCGTCCAGCCGACCGCGTCTTTCAGGTCGGAGCGCGGCGGCCTGGTGTCCTCGTCGTGCATGCTCGGATCCATGCCGGCCTCGGGCTCCACCGGTGTGGGCGACGTGTCATCGCTCAAGGGTGCCCCCAACGCTCGCCCACTGCCCCGGCAGCGGCGGCAGCCGATGACGCAAGTGGCTCGCTGGACGTGCCGCTGCCAAAGGCAACGGCTCTTCGCACCGTCCAAGTCTGCGCTGGCAGACTCGGAGCCGCGGTGCTCAGCCCCAAAGGGGCGTTCGCTTGCTTGGGGCGGCCCGGCGGTGCGCTCATTCGCGTCTTTTCGTGGTCAGGGCTTCGGGATGCCGACGGTGTCGGGCGAGACCTTGGTCTTGCCGCCCTCGAACAGCACCCACGCGTTGGCCTGGATGGCCGGGAACACGGCTTTCTGCGCTGCGTCGCCATACTGCGGGTTGAACAGTGCGCCGCGGCTGTTGGCGTACTTCTTCAGGGCCTCGCTCTTCATGATGTTGTCGGCCCAGATTCTCTCGACGGTCTTGACCACGTCGTCGGGCACGCCCTTCGGGATAAAGATGCCGAAGTAGTTGGCCGGGGCGGTGAAGCCGCTCAGGGTTTGCGACAGCGGCGGGATGGTGCCAAAGCCCTCCAGCTCCAGGGCCTTGTCGCTGACCGCCGCCAGCGGGCGCAGCCGCTTGCCACGGATCATGTCGGCCTGCTCCACCGCCAGCTGTGTGGTGACCTCGGCTTCACCGGCCACCGTAGCCACCACCGCGGGGTTGCCGCCGTCATAGGTGACATGCCGGTACTTGACGCCGGTGACCTTGCTGATCAGCTCCATCGCGTTGTGGCCGGCCGAGGTGACGCCGGCCGTGGCCACGCTGATCTGGCCCGGCTTGGCCTTCATCGCATCCAGCAGTTCCTTGGCGTTGTTGTAGGGCGTCTTCGGGTTCACACCGATCACCTGGATGTTGGCCACGTTCAGGAACAGG
>JANMKM010000029.1:0-10783 GCA_031372035.1 Rhodoferax sp.
GCGAATGGCCGGGCGACAACTTCCTGATCCGTGGCAGCCGCTTCAACATGGGCGTGCTGCTGAAGTTCATGATTGACGAGGCCCGGGCCGACGCCATCGGCGACGCCTCGCAGTCGCACTGCGTGGCCATCGATGCCCGCGCGCCGCTGTATGACGGCGGCATCTGCACCCGCATTGACTGCGTCTCGCTGGGTGTGGTGCTCAACAGCCGGGCCCAGCGTTTCTATGACGAGGGCGAGGACTTCTGGCCCAAGCGCTACGCTATCTGGGGCCGGCTGGTGGCACAGCAGCCGGGCCAGATCGGCTACTCCATCATCGACGCCAAGGCCATCGGCCGCTTCATGCCACCGGTGTTCCCGGGGGTGCAGGCCGACAGCCTGCCCGAACTGGCGCGCAAACTGGCATTGGACGAGACTACTTTCATGGACAGCATCCAGCGTTTCAATGCCGCCTGCCGCGTCGGCAGCTTCGACCACACCACCCTGGACGACTGCCACACCGAAGGCCTGGCGCCGGCCAAGACCCACTGGGCCCGGCCGATCGACACGCCGCCGTTCTACGGCTATGCGCTGCGGCCCGGCATCACCTTCACCTACCTGGGCCTCAAGGTCAACGCAGAGGCTGCCGTGCACTTCGCCGGCAAGCCCAGCGACAACCTGTTCGTGGCCGGCGAAATGATGGCCGGCAATGTGCTGGGCCAGGGCTACACGGCCGGCGTCGGCATGAGCATCGGCACGGCCTTTGGCCGCATTGCCGGCACCCAGGCTGCACAGGCCGCTATGCATTTTGGAGCAATGCGTGTCCCCTGAAACCGCATCCACGCCGCTGCAGGATCTGGTGCGGGATGCCCGGGCACTGGCCCAGGGCACGGACCCGGCTACAGCCGGCGAGATCGAAGTGGCGCGGCAACTGCAGATCTGCAATGCCTGTCGCTACTGCGAGGGCTTTTGCGCTGTCTTTCCCGCCATGACGCGCCGGCTGGCGTTCAACACGGCCGACATCCACTACCTGGCGAACCTGTGCCACAACTGCGGCGCTTGCCTGCACGCCTGCCAGTACGCACCACCGCACGACTTCGGCGTGAACCTGCCGCGAGCCATGGCGCAGGTGCGCGGCCAGACCTACGCCGACTATGCCTGGCCTGCGGCCCTGGGCGCTTTGTACAAGCGCAACGGGCTGGCACTGGCGCTGGCACTGGCGGGCGCGTTGGCGGTCTTTCTGCTGCTGACGCTGGCGCTCACTGGCAAGCTCTGGCATGCACCGGCAAGCGGCAGCTTCTACGCCATCTTTCCCCACGGCCTGCTGGTGTGGCTGTTTGCGCCAGTGTTCCTGTATGCCGTGCTGGCGCTGGCTCTTGGCGTGCGCCGGTTCTGGACATCCATTCGCCCTGAGCCTGTCGAAGGGTCCGCCGGGGCTTCGACAAGCTCAGCCCGAACGGATGCGGATATGGCTTTAGCGGCTTCCGGCGCCGCTGCCGAGGCCACCCTGAACGCGCTGAGTCTGAAGTATCTGGGTGGCGGCCACGGCGAGGGCTGTAACAATGCCGACGACGCCTGGACGCTGTGGCGCCGGCGCGCCCACCACGCCACCTTCTACGGCTTCCTGCTGTGTTTTGCCTCTACCTGCGTTGCCACGCTCTACCACTACGCCTGGGGTTGGGCCGCACCCTACGACTGGCCCACTCTGCCGAAGCTGCTGGGCGTGAGTGGCGGCGTGGCACTTTTGGTCGGCACGGTGGGTCTGTTCTGGCTCAACCTGCAGCGCCATCCCATGCACGGCGATGCCGCGCAAAAGCCCATGGACCGGGGCTTTATCGCTCTGCTGCTGCTGACAGCGGCCAGTGGCCTGGCGCTGTGGCTGGCACGGGCCACATCGGCCATGCCTTCCCTGCTGGCCCTGCATCTGGGCGCCGTGATGGCGTTGTTCCTGACCCTGCCCTATGGCAAATTTGCCCACGGTGCCTACCGCTGCGCCGCATTGTTGAAATGGGCGATCGAGCGGCGCCAGCCGACGAATCTGAAACTCGGTCCCGATTGACAGGAGCAAGCAGTTGACCACCAGCACTTCATTGCAGATCGCCTCGATGCAGCCGAACTGCAGCCCGGCCGAGTGGCAGGCGCGCGTCGACCTCGCCGCCTGCTACCGGTTGGTGGACCTGTACGGCATGTCCGACATGATGGCGAACCACATCTCGGCGCGCGTGCCGGACCAGCCCGATGCCTTCCTGATCAACCCCTACGGCATGATGTACGAGGAGATCACGGCATCGAGCCTGATCAAGGTGGACCTTGCTGGCAACATCCTGGCCAAGCCGGATTTCGGTGCGCTCGACTACGGCGTCAACCGCGCCGGCTACGTGGTGCACAGCGCGGTGCACGAGGCGCGGCACGACGCCAACTGTGTGATCCACACCCACAGCTGGGCCTCCATGGCCGTAAGCGCACTGGCATGCGGCATGCTGCCCTTGACCCAGACTGGCATGCGTTTCCTCAAGATCGGCTACCACGACTACCAGGGTGTGGTGCTGGACGAGACTGAGAAGACCTCGCTGGTGCAAGACCTGGGGCGCGGCGAGGCGCTGATCCTGCGCAACCATGGGGCCCTGGTGGTCGGCCGCACGGTGGGCGAGGCCTTCAACTGGGCGCACCGGCTGGAGCTGTCGTGCCAGACGCAACTGGCAGCCATGGCCTGCAACAGCCCCCTGAATCCGGTACCGCAACCGGTGCTGGACGCGACCTGGAACAACTACCAGCGCAACACCCGCAGACCCTATGGGCTGATGGAGTGGCCCGCGCTGTTGCGCAAGCTTGATCGGCTCGACCCGGGCTACCGCAGCTGACAGTGCACGCTACAAGGCGAACCATCATGCATCGAATCACCCGCATAACCCTGGCGCTGCTTGGCGCCGTTCTGGCTGGCGCCGCTTGGTCTCAATCCTGGCCGACAAAACCGGTTCGTGTGGTGGTGGCCTTCACCGCCGGCGGCACCACCGACATCCTGGCCCGTGGGGTCGGCCAGCAGCTGACAGAGAAACTGCGCCAGAGCTTCATCATCGACAACAAGCCGGGTGCTGGTGGCAACCTCGGCACGGAAATGGTGGTTCGGGCGCCAGCAGACGGCTACACACTGATCGTCAATTCGGTCGGACCGATTGCGGTCAACCCGACGCTGTATCCCAAGCTGGCCTACAACCCCCTGACCGAGCTGGTGCCCATTGTCCAGATCGCCGACGTACCCAACGTACTGGTGGTGCATCCTTCATTGCCGGCCAAGGACCTGGACGAGTTTCTGGTCTACGCCCGGGCCAACCCCGGCAAGCTGAACTACTCGTCCACCGGTATCGGCACCTCATCGCACCTGTCCGGCTTCGTCCTGGCCAAGCGTGCGGCGATAGAAGCCACCCATGTGCCCTACAAGGGGGCCGACGCCTTGCGCGACCTGATCGCCGGACGGGTGCAGTTCATGTTCGCGACCAGTCCCTCGGTCAAGCAGCACATTGACGCTGGTACGCTGCGCGCAATCGCTGTCACCAGCCTGAAGCGTTCACGCTCACTGCCCGATGTACCCACCGTCGCCGAGCGTGGCTATCCCGGGTTCGAGGCCGGCTCCTGGTTTGGCTTCTTCGCACCCAAGGGCACACCGGCCGAGGTGGTGGTAACGCTCAACAAGGCGGTCAACGAGATCATCGAGGCGCCGGCGATGCAGGCCCAGCTGATCCGCGAAGGCGCCGATCCGGCAGGTGGCAGCCCACTGCAGTTCGCCACTTTCGTGCAACGGGAATACGAGAAGTGGAAGCTGGTGGTGCGCGAGTCCGGGGCCACGGCCGAGTAAGGTGTGCGGCTGGGGTTTGCGACTATACCCAGGCACGGGCTTTGTGCCTAAGCTCAGCGTGAGTCCCTTGCCGTCAACACCGTGAGTGCCGCATGAATCCGACCCCTTCCCTACCCCGCCGGCAACTGCTGGTCCTGTCTGCCGGCATTGGCCTGAACCTTGCATCCGCGCCGCTGCGGGCCCAGAGCCACTGGCCCAGCAAGCCGATCCGCTTCGTGGTGCCGTTCGCACCCGGTGGCACCTCGGAGATCGTGGCCCGTTCCGTGGCAGCCGAACTGACCAAGCAGCTCGGCCAGAACGTGTTCGTCGAGAACAAGCCGGGAGGCGCCGGCACCGTGGCCATGTCGGAAGTGGCCAAGTCCGCACCGGACGGCCACACCCTGATCCTCGGCCATGTGGGCACGCTGGCCGTGAACCCCTTCATGCTGAGCAACCAGCCCTATGACGTGAACAAGGACTTCATGCCGGTGACGCTGCTGGCCAAGGTACCCAACGTGTTCGTGATCCACACAGACGTGACAGCCAGGGATTTCCGCGAGTTCGTCGCCTATGTCAAGCAGAACCCGGGCAAGCTGAACTACGGCTCGGCCGGCAATGCCAGTGCCGGGCACCTGGCGATGGAATACCTGAAGCTGGTGACCGGCATGTTCATCACCCACATCCCCTACCGCGGCACCGGGCCGCAGCTGACCGACCTGCTCTCGGGCCGGACCCAGGCATCCTCCGCCGGCCTGCCGGCCCTGAGCGCCCACATCAAGAGCGGCAAGCTGCGTGCCATCGCCGTCGGCACGCAACAGCGTATCTCGCAACTGCCGGACGTGCCCACCGTGGCGGAGATGGGTTTCAAGGACTTCGAGACCTCGCAGTGGTACGGCATCCTGGTGCCGGCCGGCACGCCACCCGACATCGTGAAGCGGCTGCAGGAGGAATCGCTCAAGGCCCTGAAGTCCTCCAGCGTGACCGAGCGCTTCGCCAATGACAACGCGGTCGGCGGTGGTGGACCGTCAGCAGAGTTCGCCGCGTTCATCGGTCGCGAGCAGAAGATCTGGAGCGACATCGTCAAGCGGGCCCAGATCAAGGCGGACTGACGCGATTTGCGCCCTCGCCCCTATCGGGAGAGGGTTGGGGTGAGGGGCCGGCCATTGAAGAACCGGCCCCCAGGCCGCATCCAGAAATCGTGGAATGCTCCCGAATCAATAGCGTTCCAGGTTCACGGCGGGGTCCGTGCAGACCAGGCCCAATGGGAAACGCTGCCCGGCCAGGTAGTCTTCGACGCAACGCAGCAGCATCGGGCTGCGGTGCCGTTCGCGGCAGGCACGCAGTTCGTCAACGCCCATCCAGAGGGCGCGCACGATGCCGTCGTCCAGCGCGCGCCCCGGATCCAGGTCGCCGAGTTCGCCACAGAACGCAAAGCGCAGATGGGTCACGTCCAGGCCGGTGCTGCGGCTGTGCATCCGGGAGTGGTAGATGCCCACCAGAGCCGTGGGCCGAAACGCATGCGCCGTTTCCTCCAGGGTCTCGCGGGCGCAGCCGTCGGCCAGCGATTCACCCGGGTCCAGGTGGCCGGCCGGGTTGTTCAGTTTCAGGCCGTCGGGCGTGTGCTCCACCACCAGCAGGAAGCGGCCCTCGCGCTCAATGATTGCCGCCACCGTGACCCGGGGTTTCCAACGTTCATCCATGCCGGATTATCACCAGCGACACAAGCCCGACCCCGCGCCTCAAATACCCATGGACCTATACACTAACGCCCACATGTCAGCCGAACTACAACAGATCCAGGCGGCCATCGGAGGGCTGGAATCGCAGCGTTCACTGTTGGGTGATGCGCTGGTGGAAGCAGCCCTGGCACCGCTGCGCGCCAAACTGGCGGCCCTCATGGCCGAACGGGGCGCCGTGGCCGCGCCTGCGGCGGAGTCGGCGCAGACGCTCAAGCAGGTCACGATCCTGTTCCTGGACGTGGTCGGCTCCACCACCCTGAGCCAGCACCTGGACCCGGAAGACATCCATGCCGTGATGGATGGCGCGCTGGCGCGCTTCACCACCATCGTCACGGCCCGGCGCGGCCGGGTGTTGCAGTACGCGGGCGACAGCATGCTGGCGGTGTTCGGCGCCGACGAGGCGCGCGAGGACGACGCCGAACACGCGGTGCATGCCGGGCTGGACCTGCTGGCCGAAGGTGTGCGCCTGGGCGAAGAGGTGGCCCGGGCCCATGGCCACACCGGCTTCAATGTGCGTGTCGGCCTGCACACCGGTGGCGTGCTGCTGGGCGGCGGGGTCGACGCCGAAGGCACGATCCGCGGCATCGCCGTCAATGTCACGGCGCGCATGGAGCAGACAGCGCCCACCGGCACCATGCGCATCAGCCATGACACCTACCGCCATGTGCGCGGCGTGTTCGACGTCGAGCCGCAGCCGCCGATCACGGTCAAGGGCGTGGACGAGCCGATCCAGAGCTATCTGGTGCTGCGTGCCAAGCCGCGTGCTTTCCGCATCACCACGCGTGGGATCGAAGGCGTCGAGACCCGCATGGTCGGACGCGACGCCGAACTGGAGCAGTTGCAGGAGGCCTTCAAGCGGGTGTTCGCGCGCCGCCAGCTGCTGGCAGTGAACGTGGTCGCCGACACCGGTGTCGGCAAAAGCCGGCTGCTGTACGAATTCGAGACCTGGGCCGAATCCCAGCGCGAGGGCTTCTACCTGTTCCAGGGCCGTGCCAACCCGCAGACCCAGACCCAGCCCTATGGTCTGCTGCGCGACATGCTGGCCTGGAGGTTACAGATTGCCGATGGCGACAGCATGCAGACCGCCCGGCAAAAGCTGGAGCAGGGCATTGCACCGCTGTTCGAGGCCGACGACGGGCCTGATCTGGCCCTGGCCCACGCGCATCTGCTGGGCCACCTGATCGGTCTGGACTTCAGCGACAGCAAGTATGTCAAGGGCATCATCGACGACGCCCGGCAGATCCGCAACCGCGGCTTCCATACCGCAGCCCAGATGCTGCGCCGGGTCTCGGCCCAGAATGACGCGCCGGTGGTGATGCAACTGGAAGACCTGCACTGGGCCGATGACGGTTCGCTCGACTTCCTCAATTACCTGGCCCAGGTCAACCGCGACGTGCCGATCCTGGTGCTGGGCCTGACCCGGCCAACGCTGTTCGAACGCCGGCCGGACTGGGGCAATATCGAGGACGTCTACCAGCGCATCGACCTCAGCCCGCTGGACAAGACCGCCAGCCGGATGCTGGCCAACGAGCTGCTGAAGAAGCTGCCCGAGATTCCGGCCTCGCTGCGCGAAATGGTGACCAGCGGCGCCGAGGGCAACCCGTTCTACATGGAAGAGCTGGTCAAGATGCTGGTGGACGAGAAGGCGATCGACACCAGCGGCGAGCGCTGGGTGCTGAATCCGGAGCGGCTGCAGGCCACGCGCGTGCCGCAAACCCTTACCGGCGTGTTGCAGGCGCGGCTGGACAGCCTGCAGCCGACCGAGAAGCTGGCGCTGCAGCAGGCCAGCGTGATCGGTTTCGTGTTCTGGGACCAGGCTCTGGCGGCTATCGACGCCCGTGCCCTCGATTCGCTCGGAGTGCTGGTGCAGCGCGACTTCAATGTGCCACGCCAGGATGCCGCCCTGGACGGCGTGCGCGAATACGCCTTCAAGCACCAGATCCTGCACCAGGTCACCTACGACACGCTGCTCAAGCGCACCCGGCGGGGTTTCCATGCCGCCGCCGCCGCCTGGCTGGCAGGGCTGACCGGTGCCCGTGCCGGCGATTTTCTGGGTATCACGGCCGAGCATTTCGACAAGGCCGGCGACGCGGCCCAGGCCAGCGAATACTTCACCCGTGCGGCCGAGCATGCCAAGCGCCGTTTTGCCCATGACGCGGCGCTGGGCTATGTGGAGCGGGCCCTGGCCACCATCGATGCGCAAACCGACAGCGAAGCCAACCAGATGCTGCGCTGGCGCTTGCTGGACGTGCGCGAGCGCACCCTGGACCTGCAGGGGCGGCGGGTCGAGCAACGGGCCGACATCGACACCTTGCAGAAGGTGGCCGACACCCTGAACGACGACCGGCGTCGGGCCGAACTGTGCGGCCGGCGCAGCCATCTGGCGATGCGCACCGGCGACTACACCACCATGGAGCGCGAGGCCCGGCAAGCCATGACCCTGGCCGCACAAGCCGGCGACCATGAACTCAAGCTCAATGCCCAGCGCCTGTTGGCCATGGGTCTGGGGCTGCGCGGCGACGCAGCCGCCGGCCGCGCGCTGGCCCAGGAGGGACTGACCGAAGCGCGCAGCCGGGCCCTGCGCCGGGCCGAAGCTTTGTTCCTCAACGCCCTGTCGGTAATCGCCAGTTGGCAGGACGACGTGGTCTGCAGCCTCGAGATGGACCAGCAGAACCTGCTGATCCGGCGCGAGCTTGGCGACCAGGGCAGCGAAGCCAACGCCCTGGGCAACCTGGGCCTGTGGTGGCTCAGCCTGGGGGACAGGGCGCAGGCACGCCGGCATCTGGAAGACGCCCTGAAGCTGCACCGTTCGGTCGGCAACCGGGCCCTGGAGCCGGCGGTGCTGGCCAATCTGTCGGCGCTGGCGTTGTGGCAGGGCGATGATGCACTCAGCCTGACCCACGCGCGCTCGGCCCTGGACATTGCGGTGGCGGTGCAGGCGCCCGACCTTGAAACCGAAGCCCTGTGCCGTCTTGGCGACGCCGAACTGGCACTGGGGCGCAACGCTGCCGCAGCCGCCGCGTTTGAGCGGGCCGAGCGTGTAGCCCAGACCATCAGCAACCCCAAGCTGTTCGACGCCCTGGCTGGCAGGGCCCGGGTCAGCCTGGCCCAGGGTGATCAGGCGCAGGCGCAGCAGCATGTGGAAGCCATCCTGGCTCTACAGGCGGCGGGCCGCAGCCTGGAAGGTGCCGACACCCGCAGCATGCTGCTGGCCAGCTACCAGGTGCTGGCCCAGGTAGGCGACGCCCGGGCGCGTGAATTGCTGGAGCGGGCCCACAGCGAGTTGCAGCAGCGCGCCGCCACCATCGAGAACGCGGCGCTGCGTTACAGCTTTCTCAACGGTATTCCGACCCACCACGACATCGCGATGGCCTGGGCCCGACAGCAGGGCGCGCGCCAGGCCACCGCCTGAACCCCTTGCTGCGCGCGCCAGGGAGTCATGGTTTGCCCGCCCCAGAGAGCTTCGCTTTCTCATGTAAGCTAGCCGCCAGTTCAGGCAAGCAGTGCACCATGGCTACAAAATCAACCAGGCAAGGAGTGGTCCCATGCTGATTGGCATACCCACCGAGACCACGGGGGGCGAAACCCGCGTTGCCGTGACGCCCGAGACGGCCAAGAAACTCAAGGCCCAGGGCCACAGCCTGCGCATCCAGGCCGGCGCTGGCGTTGCCGCCAGCGTGACCGACGAAGCCTATGTGGCGGTTGGCGCAGAAATCAGCGATGCCGCTGGTGCCTATGGCTGCGATCTGGTGCTCAAGGTACGCTCACCCAATGACGCTGAATGCGCCCAGATGAAGCCGGGAACCACTCTGGTGGGCATGCTCAACCCCTTTGACGCGCCGGGCCTGCAGCGGCTGGCCGCCAGTGGATTGACCGCATATGCCCTGGAGGCGGCGCCGCGCACCACCCGGGCCCAGAGCATGGACGTGCTCTCCAGCCAAGCCAATATCGCGGGCTACAAGGCGGTGATGATTGCCGCCGACAAGTACCAGCGTTTCTTCCCGATGCTGATGACAGCGGCCGGCACGGTGAAAGCGGCGCGGGTGGTGATCCTGGGTGTGGGTGTCGCCGGGTTGCAGGCCATTGCCACGGCCAAGCGTCTGGGCGCCGTGATCGAAGCTTCAGATGTGCGCCCCAGCGTGAAGGAGCAGGTGGAGTCGCTCGGCGGCAAGTTCATCGAGGTGCCCTACGAGACTGCAGAAGAAAAGGAAGCAGCCGAAGGCGTGGGCGGCTACGCCAAACCGATGCCACCGAGCTGGCTGGCGCGCCAGCAGGTCGAAGTGGCCAAGCGCGTGGCCATGGCCGACGTGGTGATCAGCACCGCACTGATCCCGGGCCGTGCCGCGCCGACCCTGATCACCGAGGACATGGTCCGCTCCATGAAGGCCGGCTCGGTCATCATTGACATCGCTGCCGGCAAGGGGCCCAACGGCGGCGGCAACTGCCCGCTGTCCGAAGCCGACAAGACCGTCGTCAAGCACGGCGTCACGCTGGTCGGCGAAACCAACCTGCCGGCCCTGGTGGCTGCCGACGCCTCGTCGCTGTATGCCCGCAACGTGCTGGACTTCCTGAAGCTGATCATCACCAAGGAGGGCTCGCTGCAGGTCGACATGAATGACGACATCGTGGCTGCGTGCCTCGTGGCACAGGGCGGCGAAGTCAAGCGCAAATAACCACTTGCCGGAGACACCCATGGACTTCGTATCACCCACCATCACCAACCTGATCATCTTTGTGCTCGCCATTTATGTCGGCTACCACGTGGTCTGGACGGTCACGCCGGCACTGCACACGCCGCTGATGGCCGTGACCAACGCGATCTCCGCCATTGTCATCGTCGGCGCCATGCTGGCCGCGGCGCTGACCGAGACCACACTGGGCAAGACCATGGGGGTGCTGGCGGTGGCACTGGCAGCAGTGAATGTCTTTGGCGGCTTCCTGGTGACACGGCGCATGCTGGAGATGTTCAAAAAGAAGGCTCCCAAGGCACTCCCCTCTGACCAGGGGAAGGCCAAATGAGCATGAACCTTGTCACGCTGCTGTACCTGGTTGCCAGCATCTGCTTCATCCAGGCCTTGAAAGGCTTGTCCCACCCCACCACCTCGATCCGCGGCAACATGTTCGGCATGGTCGGCATGGCCATCGCCATCCTGACCACGGCCGCGCTGATCGTGCAACTGTCCGGCGGCAAGGCGCTCGGCATGGGCTGGGTGCTGCTGGGCCTGGTGGTCGGC
>JANMKM010000041.1:0-4530 GCA_031372035.1 Rhodoferax sp.
GGACATTGCCCGCATCGGCGGCACTGTCCGCGGCTTTCGCGAATGGCGGCGCTGGGAATATTTTCCGCATTTCAGCAGCGAAGACATCCGCGCCGGCATCTACGACCAGCTGGAGCAGTCGCAGGGCCAGCGCCACACCTACATCGTCGGCAGCGCCATGGGCTTCGAACTGGTGGAGCGCGCCGTGGCCTACAGCAACAGCCTCGTCAACAAGCATTTTGCGAGGCTGACATGAGAGAGTTGCACGCAGTCAACGAGCGTGGGAGCCACATGACCATGAGCGACTTCAGGCAAGGCTTCGAGAACCTGGAGCAGGAGACGCTGGATCAGCCGCTGCAGGTGCAGGGCACGCTCCCAGCCTGGCTCCATGGCGTGCTGTTTCGCACGGGCCCGGCCTTGTTTTCGCTCAAGGGTGGCAGCTACGACCATTGGTTCGACGGGCTGGCGATGATCCAGCGCTTTGCTTTCGGTGGCGGTGCGGCGCGCTATGCCGGGCGCTTCCTGCAGAGCCCCGACTACCAGAAGTCCACGGCCCTGGGCCGGCCCGCCACGGACGAGTTCATGAGCGTACCGCAGCGCGGCTTGCTGGAGCGGCTGTGGACCCTGTTTGACCCGGAGCGCCAGTTCGGCCGCAACGGCATGGTCAATGTGCTGCGGGTGGGCAACGGCCGCATGCTGGCGCTGACCGAGAACCCCTTGCCGATGGAGTTCGACCCCGCGGACGGCAGCACCGTGGGCCCGTTCGACTGGCCTGACGATGTGCAGTCGGTGCTGAACATGATCACCACCGCCCACACCTGGTACGACCCGGAGCTCAAGACTACCTGGAACTTCCTGGTCCACATCAATCCGCTGGCGCCGAAGTACCTGGTGACGCGGCTGGACGACGGCCAGACCGCGCGCAAGCTGGTGGCCCAGGTGGCCACCGACCTGCCGTCCTACATGCACAGCTTTGCGCTGACCCGCAACTTCATCGTGCTGACTGAATTTCCGCTGGTGACCTCCTGTGCCCGGCTGATCACGATGCCGCTGACCGGCAGCGGCTACATCGACACCTACCGCTGGCAGCCCGAGCGCGGCACCCGGTTCACGGTGATCAACAAGCTCACTGGTGCCCAGGTGGGTACCTGGAGCGCCGAGGCCTTCTTTGCCTTCCACCATGTCAATGCCTGGGAGGAAGACGACTGCATCGTGATGGACATCTCGGTCTATGACGATGGCCCGGCGATCATCGAACACCTGCGCCTGGAGAGCCTGCGCGCGCCCGGCGGCGGGACCTTGCCCTGGTCCGGCATGGTGCGCTACCGGCTGCCCCTGGGCGGTGGCCCGATCACCCACCGCAGGCTCAGCCCGGTGATGCTGGAGATGCCGCAGATCAACCTGCGCGACTGCACGGCCCAGCCCTACCGCTATGTGTACGGCGTGAGCTGGACCGAGCCCGGCCAGTTTGTCAACGCCCTGGTGAAGCTGGATGTGGATACGGGCCGCCACATCCACTGGCACCAGCCGGACTGCTGGCCGGGTGAACCGGTGTTCGCGCCGGCGCCGGAAGGTGATGAGGATGCCGGTGTCAACCTGTCGATCGTGTTCGATGCCCATGCCGGCCGGTCCTTCATTCTGGTGCTGGACGCCACCAGCTTCACCGAGCTGGCGCGCATGGAGCTGCCAGTGGCCATTCCCTTCATGCTGCACGGTACCTACTACCCCGGCCCTGTGGAGGTGAAGGCGTGAGCGCCGCCGGGCCGCCCCAAGGCGCGAAGGCCCTCGAGGAGCTGACGGGCGCGGCTCCGGGCCTGCCTGCGCAGGCTCGGACGCACGGAAGAGGCGCTGCGTCTCGCAGCGACACGTCCAGCGAGCTACATGCAATGAGCGAGCGTGGGAGCCACATATCGCCGAGGATCTGTGTTCTTGGCGGCGGGCCTGCCGGCCTTTCTGCGGCCTGGTATTTGAAGCAGCGCGGCTACGACCGTGTCACCGTGCTGGAAAAGGATGACCGCGCCGGTGGCAAGTGCCACAGCTTCACCCACCAGGGCCAGGCGATCGAACTCGGTGCATTCACCGCCACCCTGGCCTATGGCGAGGTGCTGAAAATTGCCAAGGCGGTCGGCGCGCAGACCACCTCGCAGCCACCACGCCGCGCCGTTGAGTGGAACCAGAAGCCGCCGCAGATCCAGGGGCTGCTGGCCAGCGCACTGATTGGAACTTCCATTGGGGCGTTGCTGCTAGCCGGTGCGCGCTACATGGGCGCGCTCTGGCACTACCGCTCGGTGCTGCGCCGGCCCGGCTTTGCCGGCGTGGCAAAGGCCTTTCCCGAGCTGGCAGTGCCGTACCAGAAGTTTGCGCAGGAACGCGGCTTCGGCCAATTGACGGACCTGTTCCGGCTGGCGGTCAATGACATGGGCTATGGTGACCTGGGCGAGATCTCGGCGGTTTATGTGTTGCGCTACCTGAGCTTTCTCAATGTGCTCAATCTCGGCCTGTACGCTATCGGGCTGGGCTTTGGCTGGCCCAAGCGTTTTGTCCAGGGCTACGGCCGCCTGTGGGAGCGGGTGGGCTGGCGTTCGGACCTGCGCCTGGGCTGCGAAGTGCATGGGGTGGAGCGGTCTGAGCGTGGCGTCACTGTCAGCTGGAGCGAAAGCACCAGCGACGACGCCGGCAAGCCGCTGCGGCGCGAATGCCAGGAGACTTTCGCCGCGCTGATCGTCTCCTGCCAGCCGCAGCTGACCCGTGGCCTGTGGCCCTGGAGCAGCACCGAGCGCGAGCTGTTCGAGCAGATCCGCCTGAACCGCTACTGGGTCACGGCCTGTGAGGTCAGTGGCATGCCGGAGATCACGCTCGACGCGATCCACGGGCTGGAGCAGGGCCACGCCTGGGAAATCATGCGCCCATGGGCAGCGGCGGATCTGGGTGTCTTCTACAGTTTTGGCGGTCACTGGAATGACCCCGGCATCGCGCCGGCGCAGATTCTGGCGGCCATCCACGAGGACATGGCACGGCTGTATCCGGCGGCACGGGTCGGCCCGGTGGTGCAACAGGTGTGCTGGGAGTACTTTGCACACGTGCATGAAGCAGCAGTGCGAGACGGCTTCTACGACCAGCTGGAGAGCCTGCAGGGCGACAACAGCACCTTCTACACCGGTGGCACGCTGGCCTTCGAGACCGTGGTCAACGTGGTCGAGTATTCCAAGGCGCTGGTGGAACGCTTCTTTCCGCCCATCCACACCTGACACCCCATGCTGGCCCTGCCGGGTTACCGCTTGGTTGAACAGCTCCACCGTGGGCGTTTCAGCACGGTGGCACGTGCGCTGTGCATGGCTGACGACCAGCCGGTGGTGCTCAAGCGCATTTCCGACGAGTACCCGTCGCTGGAGCTGCTGGCCCAGTTCCACCACGAACTGGACCAGACCCGGCGCGCCGCCGGACCCGGCGTGGTGCAGGTGCTGGAGCTGGTTCCTGACCACAACGGCCTGGCCCTGGTGTTCGCGGACAGTGGTGCGGTCTCGCTGGACCGGGTGCTGCAGCGCGGCCGCCTGGAGATTGCCGAGGTGCTGCGCATCGGCATCGAACTGGCCCAGGCCCTGGGCGGCGTGCATGCCCGTGGCGTGGTGCACAAGGACGTCACGCCGGCCAATGTGCTGGTGCACCCGCAGACCGGCGGGGTGGAGCTGATCGACTTCCACATTGCCACGTCGCTCGCCCGTGAAGGCCAGCCCAGCGCGCCTGCGGCGCAGATGGAAGGCACGCTGGCCTACATTTCGCCCGAGCAGAGCGGCCGCATGAACCGCGCGGTGGACCGCCGGACCGATCTGTATTCGCTCGGAGCCACGCTCTACCACGCGCTGGTGGGGCGGCCGCCCTTTGTTGCCGCAGACCCGATGGAGCTGATCCATGCCCATCTGGCGCGCAGCCCTGTCGCACCGCGGGCTGTGCGCGCCGATGTGCCGCAGGCGCTGTCGGAGATTGTGCAAAAGCTGCTGGCCAAGAACCCGGAAGACCGCTATGGCAGCGCCTTGGGTCTGGCAGCGGATCTGCGGCGCGCTCTGGCCGCCTTCAGCGCTGGCGCAGATGCCCCCGGCTTTGCGCTGGGTGGCCAGGACCAGCCCCAGAGCTTCGAGATTCCGGACCGGCTCTACGGGCGCACGGCACAGGTGGAGCAGCTGCTGGGTGTCTTCGACAACATGCTCCATGACGGGCGCTCCGCGCTGCTGCTGGTCACCGGCCGCGGCGGCATCGGCAAGTCGGCGCTGGTGGCCGAACTGGCCACGCCGCTGGTGGCCCGGCGCGGCCGCTTCACTGTTGGCAAGTTTGACCAGCTGGCCCGCAGCCAGCCGTTTTCGGCCCTGCTCGGCGCCATGGAAGCCTTGCTGCGCCAGCACCTCGGTGACCGTGAGGATGAGCTGGCCCGTCTGCGCACCGAGCTGCAGGAGGCGCTGGGGCCCAATGGCCAGGTGATGCTGGAGGTATTGCCTGGGCTGTCGCAGATCATCGGGCCTCAGCCCGAGGTGCCGGCACTGGAGCCCGGCCCCACAT
>JANMKM010000053.1:0-4284 GCA_031372035.1 Rhodoferax sp.
GCCGCCGAGAAGGCCAAGATCGAACTCTCGAGCAACTCGCAGACCGACATCAACCTGCCCTATGTCACGGCCGACGCGTCCGGCCCGAAGCACCTGAACATCAAGCTGACCCGGGCCAAGCTGGAGTCGCTGGTGGAAGAGCTGATCGAGCGCACCATTGCGCCCTGCCGCACCGCCATGAAGGACGCCGGCATCAGCGTCTCCGACATCCATGACGTGATCCTGGTCGGCGGCCAGACCCGGATGCCCAAGGTGCAGGACAAGGTCAAGGAATTCTTCGGCCGCGAACCACGCAAGGACGTGAATCCGGATGAGGCGGTGGCCGTGGGTGCCGCGATCCAGGGCCAGGTGCTGACCGGCGACCGCAAGGATGTGCTGCTGCTGGACGTGACGCCGCTGTCGTTGGGCATCGAGACCCTGGGCGGGGTGATGACCAAGATGATCACCAAGAACACCACGATCCCGACCAAGTTCGCCCAGACCTTCTCCACCGCCGACGACAACCAGCCGGCCGTGACGATCAAGGTGTTCCAGGGCGAGCGCGAAATCGCTGCCGGCAACAAGATGCTGGGCGAGTTCAACCTGGAAGGCATCCCGCCGTCACCGCGTGGCATGCCCCAGATCGAGGTTTCGTTCGACATCGATGCCAACGGCATCCTGCACGTGGGCGCCAAGGACAAGGGCACAGGCAAGGAAAACAAGATCACGATCAAGGCCAACTCGGGTCTGAGCGAAGCCGAGATCCAGCAGATGGTGAAGGACGCCGAGCTCAACGCTGCGGACGACAAGAAGAAACTGGAACTGGTGCAGGCCAAGAACCAGGCCGACGCGAGCGTCCACAGCGTACGCAAGAGCCTGACCGAGTACGGCGACAAGCTCGATACCGGCGAGAAGGAAAAGATCGAGGCTGCGATCAAGGAACTGGAAGAAGCCATCAAAGGCGACGACAAGGGCTCGATCGAAGCCAAGAGCACGGCGCTCATGACTGCCAGCCAGAAGCTGGGCGAGAAGATGTATGCCGACATGCAGGCCAAGGAAGCAGCCCAGGCTGCGGCGGCCGGTGGCACGGCGGCCAACCAGGGCCATGCGGATAGCGGCGAGGCGCAGTCGGCGAAGGCGGCTGATGACAATGTGGTGGATGCCGAGGTGAAGGAAGTCAAGAAGGGCTGAATGCCACCGAAGCATGCCGGCTGAGCACGCCGCGTTGAACGACCCGCCATGGGTCTTCAACGCGGCGCTTTGCATGGCACCTGTAGAGATTCCTGGACCCTGACAGAGAGCAACAATGGCCAAAAGAGATTTTTACGAAATTCTGGGCGTTCCCAAGAATGCCTCGGAGGACGAGATCAAGAAGGCATATCGCAAGCTGGCGATGAAGCACCACCCTGACCGTAACCAGGGAGAGACGGCCAAGGTTGCAGAAGAGAAATTCAAGGAGGCGAAGGAAGCCTACGAGATGCTGTCGGATGGGCAGAAGCGCGCCGCCTACGACCAGTATGGCCATGCCGGGGTGGACCCGAACATGCGCGGCGGTGCCGGTGGCGACGCGATTGGTGGTGGCTTTGCCGAAGCCTGCGGCGACATCTTTGGCGAGATGTTCGGCCAGCAGCGCGGCCGCGCCGGCGGCGGGCGCCAGGTATTCCGCGGTGGTGACCTCAGCTATGCCATGGAAATCACGCTGGAAGAGGCCGCCCGCGGCAAGGATGCGCAGATCCGCATTCCGAGTTGGGAGTCCTGCGAGACCTGCAAGGGCAGCGGCGCCAAGCCCGGCACCCAGGTCAAGACCTGCAACACCTGTTCCGGTTCGGGATCGGTGCAGATGCGCCAGGGCTTCTTCAGTGTGCAGCAGACCTGCCCCACCTGCCGCGGTACTGGTAAGGTAATACCGGAGCCTTGCAACACCTGCCACGGCCAGGGCCGGGTGAAAAAGCAGAAAACCCTGGAGGTCAAGATACCAGCCGGCATCGACGGCGGCATGCGGATCCGCTCCACCGGCAATGGCGAGCCGGGGACCAATGGCGGGCCGCCCGGCGACCTGTACATCGAAATCCGCATGAAGAAGCACGATATCTTCGAACGCGACGGTGACGACATCCACTGTTCGGTACCGATCAGCATCGTCACTGCATCCCTCGGCGGCGAGATTGACGTGCCCACCCTGGCCGGCAAGGCCGCGATCGACATTCCCGAAGGCACGCAAACCGGCAAGCAGTTCCGGCTGCGCGGCAAGGGCATCAAGGGCGTGCGCTCCAGCTATCCCGGTGACCTGTATTGCCACATCCTGGTGGAGACACCGGTCAAGCTCAGCGAGCCCCAGCGCAAGCTGCTGCGGGAACTGGAAGAGTCGTTCCGCAAGGGCGGCAGCAAGCATTCACCCAGTGGCGACAGCTGGACCGACCGGCTGAAGAATTTCTTCACCTGAAGCGCCGTGCTGCCGCCCGGCAGCATGACCCCATGAACAACGCCTTGGGGGACAATCGGCCGCCATGGCGCTGAAGTTGTTCCGCAGTACGGAGTTTGCCCAGTCCTCGCAATATGGCGTGACGCAGCAGCGCCGCTTTGGCCATCCCATCGTGGCCACGGTGCTGGCCAGTCTCTGGCTGGCAACCGCCGGCAACCTGGCTCTGTGGCGGGCGATGGCGCAACTGCCGGAGCTGCAGAACGGCCGCGGGCTGGCTTTCGCTGTGGCGCTGTCCCTGATCATCGCCTGCACCCTGTGCGCGCTGCTGGCGCTGTTGAACTGGCGCTGGACCCTCAAGCCGGCCATCACCGTGCTGCTGCTGGCGGCAGCAGCCGGCGCCCACTACATGCTGGCCTACGGCATCGTGATCGACACCACGATGATGGTCAACGTCCTGCAGACCGACCCGCGCGAAACCAGGGACCTGCTGGGCTGGCAGATGCTGCTGGTGGTCTTCGTATTGGCGGTCCTGCCGACGGTCTGGCTGTGGCGTGCGCAGCTGCGCCGGCGGCCAAGGCTGCAGGCCGTGTGGCAGAACGCCGTGCTGCTGCTGGGCAGCCTGGTGCTGCTGGCGGCGTTGCTGCTGGCCGTGTTCCAGGACTTTGCCTCGCTGATGCGCAACCACCTGCAACTGCGCTACCTGATCAATCCACTCAACTCCCTTTATGCGCTGGGCGAAATCGCCGTGCTACCGATGCAGCGTGACAGCACCACACTGCTGGCCATCGGCCAGGACGCGCGCCTGGGCGAGCGGCCCGCCGGCGCAGCCAAGCCACCGCTGCTGGTGCTGGTGTTGGGCGAGACCGCGCGCGCCGGCAACTTTGCACTCAATGGCTACAGCCGCCCCACGACGCCGGAACTGGCCCGGCAGCAGGTGGTCAGCTGGCGCAATGCCTGGTCTTGCGGCACCAGTACCGCGGCATCCTTGCCTTGCATGTTTTCGCATCTGGGCCGCAAGGCCTTCGAGGACCGCAGCAACGACTACTACAACCTGCTCGACGTGCTGCAGCAAGCCGGGCTGGCCGTGCTGTGGCTGGACAACCAGGCCGGCTGCAAGGGGCTGTGTGAGCGCGTGGCCAGTGCCGAGACCCGCACCCTGCAGCAGCCGCAGCTGTGCGCCCATGGTGAGTGCCTGGACGAGATCATGCTGGACGGTCTGGACGCCCGTATTGCACTGCTGGAGCCGGCGCGGCGCGCGCGCGGCGTGGTGGTGGTGATGCACCAGATGGGCAGCCATGGCCCGGCCTACTACAAACGCTCGCCTGCCGCCTTCAAGCGTTTCCAGCCGGAGTGCGCCAGCAACGCGCTGCAGGATTGCAGCCGTGAGCAGGTGCTCAATGCCTACGACAACAGCATCGTCTATACCGACCATTTCCTGCACCGGGTCATAGAGTGGCTCAAGCAGCGTGAAACCAGCAGCGCCAGTGCCTTGCTCTACGTATCCGATCACGGCGAATCCCTGGGCGAGAACAACCTGTACCTCCACGGCCTGCCGTACGCACTGGCGCCCGATGTGCAAAAGCGCGTACCCTGGATCACCTGGCTGTCCGGCAGCTTCGAGCGCGGCCGCGGCGTGACCCGCGGCTGCCTGTCGGCGCGCGCCGACCAACCGGTGTCCCACGACAACTATTTCCACTCCGTGCTGGGGCTGCTGGATGTGCGCAGCAATGTCTACCAGCAGCCACTCGACGCCTATGCGCCCTGCTACCGTTGATGCCATTTGCCACTGCCGGGCGCGCTGACAGATGTCAACCCAAAATAGAAATGTCCCCTTTTCCACCAAATAGAGATGTCCCCTGAGGGCGGTTTGGACTGGTGAAGTT
>JANMKM010000065.1:0-4559 GCA_031372035.1 Rhodoferax sp.
GGACATTCGCGGAGCTACCCACCCCGGCGTCCTCGGCGTGCAAACTCCTGAAAGCGGGATCCTCCCCTTGCCAACGCCAGCCCCGGCATCCTCGGCGTGCAAACGCCAGACCTCAGCGGCGCCTGCCCCACCAACCCAAGCTACCACCGCAACAACCGCGGCCCGAGGAGCGCCCCAACGGCTGCCGGTATCAGCATCCCCAGCCCATACCAGACAGCAATGAACGGTGCCGCCATTTCCGGGCAATGGAAGGCATAGACGAAGGTGGCGCAGGCGCCGGCCAGCAGGCCAGCGCTGGCACCGGCCAGGGCTGGGCGGGTGGGGGCCAGGCCTTGCATGGCCCAGAGCACGGCCAGGAACACGGGGGTTGCCAGGAAGGCGATGCTCAGCGAACAGCTGCGCCATGTCTTTCCCAACACCAGCGCCACGCGCTGCTCCTGCGGCGCGTTCAGCAGCACCACCAGACCCAGCAGCAATAGCGCCAACAGCAGGGCCAGAACCGTGCCGGGCAAGGCTCCGAGGCGCATGCCGGGCAGTGAGAGGCGCATGGCCACCAGGAAACCGGTTGCGGCCAAAGCTGCCGGAAAAGCGAACTTCACCCACAGCATGGGGTCGCGCGCGGCCTGCAGCAGGTCTGCACGCACGCCGTAGTCCAGCAGCATGATGGCGGCGGCCAGCAGTACGCCGCAGGCCAGGGCCGTGCCCATGCGCCGCGTCGGCACATGCGCGGGCACGGGCGCAGCGCCGGTGGCCAGCATGCTGATCAGGTCATCGGTTTTCATGGGCTCTTCCTCATCAACGTGGCCAGGGCCTTGAGGCCGCGGTGCACACCGACCTTGATCGCCGACTCCGACATGCCGGTGGCCTGCGCCGCTTCGGCCACGGACTGGCCTTCGAGCTTGGTGTGGATGATCGGCAGGCGCTGGTTGTCGGGCAGCTGCTGCAACAGCGTGGCAACATCGCGCCGCGCGTCCAGGGCTTCGGTCTCGCTGGCGGCAAACAGCTCCATCTCGTCGTCCAGCGGGTCGTGCAGGGCCTCGCGGCTGGAGCGGCTGCGCAGCAGGTCGATCAGCTTGTAGCGGGCGATCGCATGCACCCAGGCTGTGAGAGGCTGGTCGCTGCGGTAGGTGTGGCGCTGGTTATGCACCGCCAACAAGATGTCTTGCACAAGGTCCTCGATTTCATCCGGCAAACTGGCCAGGCGCCGGCGCAGAAACGCCCGCACATGGCTACTGAGCTCTTTCAGGAACTGGTGGTAGGCCTGCGCCTCGCCAGCCAAAGCCTGCAGCAACAGCGCACGCAAATGCTGCTCGCCGGTCTGCAGGTCTGCCAGGGACCGGCCTTCCTGTGGTATTCGTTGCATGCGGCCGCCCGGTTACAGCCGGGTCAAAAGAAATATGTGAGCGCATTGTGCCCAAGCCTGTAACCAAGCGGCGCGCGAACGCGAACTAGCAGCCACTATCCTCCATGCAACTGCCCGCCATGCAAACTCCATCCACGCGCATTCCACTCGTGCACACCATGAACAAGAACCCTTTGTGGCAACACGGCGCCCGGCTGTACGGCCTGGCAGCCCGCGCACTTGACAGCCTGCAACCGGTCGCTGCCCTGCTGGCCCGGCTGTATGTGGCGCATGCCTTCTTTCTGTCCGGCCTGACCAAGATCCGCGACTGGGACATCACGCTGGCGCTGTTCACCGACGAATACAAGGTGCCGTTGTTGCCGCCCTATCTGGCAGCCCTGATGGGCACTGCCGGCGAGCTGGTGCTTCCGGTGCTGCTGGTGCTGGGCCTGGGCAGCCGCTTCGCCGCCCTGGGTCTGTCGGTGGTCAATGTGGTGGCCGTGCTGTCCCTGATGGAGGCGGCGCCGGCGGCGCTGCAGCAGCACATCTTCTGGGGCGCCCTGCTGGCCGCCACAGCCATTTATGGCCCGAGCCGGTTCTCGATCGACCACCTGCTGTTCGGAAAGCAGCCCTGACCCGCCATGGACCGCCGGCGCGCCTTGCTCCTTGCAGCGCGCCATGGTGCGGCAGGCATCGGCCTGGCGCTGACCCGGAGACTGCCGGCGCAGACCGGCGTGAGCAACCAAACGGGTGACACGGCGCCAGCCGCATTGGCGGGTGCCGTGAGCCTGGTGCTGGAGCAGGTGGAGGTTGCCGGCAGCCAGATCGAGCTGCAGTTCGCCGGCGCCTTTGATGCCGCCAGCCGCGAGCGCTGCCGCATCTGGGTGCAGCGCAGCCGCGATGCGGTGGCCAGCTATTTCGGCCGCTTTCCGCAAACCCACCTGGAGTTGCTGCTGCAGGCCGCGCCGAGAGCCGGCGTGCAGGGCGGCGCCACCATGATCCACACCGCACCTTACATCCGGGTGCACGTCGGCCCTGACAGCAGCACCGCCCAGCTGCTGGACGACTGGGTGCTGGTGCATGAGATGGTGCACCTGGCCGTACCGCGGGTGCCACGGCACCAGCACTGGCTGCACGAAGGCATTGCCACCTATGTCGAGGGCGTGGTACGTACCCGCGCCGGCATCACTTCAGCCAGCCAGCTCTGGGGCGAGCTGGCACGCGGCATGCCGCAAGGCCAGCCGCGCGCTGGTGACCAGGGCCTGGACCACACGCCCACCTGGGGCCGCACCTATTGGGGCGGCGCCATCTTCTGCCTGCTGGCCGATGTGCAGATGCTGCGCGCCAGCCAGGGCCGTGCCGGCTTGCGCCAGGCGCTGCAGGGCCTGCTGGCGGCTGGTGGCAGCTACGCCGCGGCCTGGCCGGTGGCGCGCATCCTGGCCGTCGCCGACGCCGGCGTTGGCCAGAGCACCCTGAGCGACCTTTACACATCCATGAAAGACCAGGCCGTGGCGGTCGATCTGGAAGCGCTGTGGCGTGATCTGGGCGTTGCCAACTACGCCGGGTCGGGCGCCACCTTGCTCGACAACGCACCGGGCAGCGCACTGCGCCGCGCCATCGCCGCCTGAGGGCAGCGCGTGCCGCATGTGAGATTTTTTTGCGAAATCTCGCATCCGCTGTAACCAATCCGCGCTTTGCTGCGTATTAGCTGGCAGACCGCGCTGATTGCAAGCACTGCATGCAGCAGCCGGCCTGGGTTCAACCTTTCATACCTTCACTGGAGCTTTCACCATGGATACCACCCAAGTCAAATCAGCCGCTTCCTTCGCCCTGTCCGCCGCGCTGCTGGCGCTGTCGTCGTCGGCCTTCGCCGCCGATGCACCGATGGGCGCGAGCGGCAAGGCCATCTCGGCCAAGGACACCGTGCACTGCTACAACGTCAACAGCTGCAAGGGCACGGCCGACTGCAGCACCACCAGCCACGCTTGCAAGGGCCAGAACAGCTGCAAGGGCCAGGGTTTCAAGGCCGTGCCGGCAGGTGAATGCCTGAAGAGCAACGGCGTGATCGGCGACATCAAGGGCTGATCGCGCGGACATGCACAGCGCTTCCCCAGTACGGCAACAGGCCGGCTTCGGCCTGGGGTTGCGCACCGAACACTACGCCGATTTCCTGGCCGGTCCGCAGCCGCTGGACTGGCTGGAAATCATCACCGACAACTACCTGGTGCAAGGTGGGCGGCCGCTGCACACGCTCGACATCCTGCGCCGAGACTACCCCATGGCAATGCACGGCGTGGCGATGTCGATCGGCGCACCCGGCAGCGTGGACCTGGCCTATCTGCAGCAGGTCAAGGCTCTGGCCGACCGGATCGAACCGCTCTGGGTCTCGGACCACCTGTGCTGGATCGGCCCCGGCCCGGAACAGCTGCACGACCTCTACCCCCTGCCCTACACCGACGAGGCGGCACGCCATGTGGTGACGCAGATCCGCCGTGTGCAGGACGTGCTGCAGCGCCGACTGGTGCTGGAGAACGTGTCGAGCTACATCAGCTACAAGCAGTCCGCAGCCAGCGAATGGCAGTTCCTGAGTTTTATTGCCGAGCAGGCCGACTGCCTGCTGCTGGTGGACGTGAACAACATCCATGTCTCTGCCGTGAACCATGGCTTCGAGCCCATGGACTACCTGCGCGCCCTGCCGGCGCAGCGGGTGCAGCAGATCCACCTGGCCGGCCACAGCGACATGGGGGACCACATCATCGACACCCACGACCATCCGGTGGCACCGGCGGTGTGGGCGCTGTACGCCCAGGCCTGCCGCCTGTTCGGCCCGGTGCCGGCCATGATCGAGCGCGACGCCAACATCCCGCCGCTGCAGACCTTGCTGGATGAGCTGGGCATCGCCCGCGGCGTGGCGGCTGCCAATGTTGGTGCGGCAAACCCCGCAACGCCCACGGTCACCTTGCCGGTTGCAGCCGCGGGCTTGCCGGTAGCAGATGGACCGGTGCCACTGGAGCAAAGCCAGCGCTGCCTGAGTGCCTACATACTGGGCCGGCAGCCAGAGCCAGAGCCAGGGCCAGACCCAGACGCTGGCTCTGGCACGACGACCTCAGACGCCAGCAACGCAGCGCTGGCGCTGGTGGCGGCCCCGTCCACCGCTTGGGCCACGCAGCGCCTGGGCATCTACCACCACGCCTACCGCGCCCGCCTGGCCGACGTG
>JANMKM010000094.1:0-2255 GCA_031372035.1 Rhodoferax sp.
TCCATGCCACGGTGGAGCAAGCCGTTTTCGTCCACGTCAAAGCGGTGCACCACCAGGGCCTGCCCGTCGTCGGATACTTGCGTCTTGGCAGTGGGCATCACACGGCTGGCCACCTGCATGCACAGGTATTCGTTCAAGGCCACAAATGGCAATCGGCTGCTGGAGCCTTTTATGATGTGGCGGCGCGTGATGACGCTGGCCTTTGGGTGCAAGGCCAGAGGCGCGGCATCATCGGCCTGTGCATCCAGGAACTTGGGCACCACGCCCGACACACCGCTGGCAGCATGCTCGCGCACCAGCGCGGCAAATGCGACCTCGGAGTTGTCGCCCTTGAGCAGCGCGGCCACCTCCACCGGCTTGGCTGGTTCGCTGAGTTCGGCGCCCTTGGCGGCCACTTGCACGCGGCCCACCATGTTGCGCCCGACCACCGACAGCAAGGCGATCGGACTGGCGCCGATGTGCGGACCGAACTGCTCTTGCAATACCTGGAGCAGGTAGCCCTCGGGCAGGTTCATCTGCAGCACCGGGGGGAGCTGGTCGTCCCATATATAAGACTCTGTGCGCACCGGCATGGTCAGCGAAACGAAGTGATCCGCCGCCACCTGCGGGTGGTACGTGAGCACGCTCTTGAAATCGCCCGTTTGCTCCAGCGTGGCCACCTCACGGCCCAGCACATACACGGAAAGCTGCATTACGGCGAACCCCCGCCAGATGCACCCGGCGTTCGGCCTGTGACAGGCTGCGCACGCTCGCGGCGCAATTCGTCCAGCGAGCCGGACTGACCCTGCGCCACCAGGTCCAACTCGGCCCCCAGTACTGCCAGCACTGCCAGCAGCTTGCGCGAGCCGAATTCGGCCGACCGGCCCCGCTCAAAGCGCGACAGTGACTCGGGCGCGACGCCCGCCATAACCGCCACGTCGCCCTGCTTCAGACCCAGCAGCTTGCGACGTGCGGCGACGGCTAGACCGAGTTCTTGGAGGGTTTGCAATTGATATTTACGTCAAACTTCTTAGATATTTCTTAATTATTGACTTGAATATCAACAAATGCAATGCCCTCAGAGCAGCGCCGACTCGCCGTATAGCGTCCTTCGCCTCCGTCGCCCAACATCCGCAGCGCCCACCCACCAGCATCGCCCGTTCCGGGTCATTGGCCATCTTTGCTAAATTTGCCGCTGCCTGACAACTCGCGCTCAATCTGTTCAATGCTGGGCAGGCTGGTTTGCAACTCGGCAGGCAGGGATTCGAGCAGTTTGAATTCGGCAATACCCATGGGCTGGGTTTTGTCGCCCAGGGCGTATTCGGCCACGACCTTGTTCTTGCTCTTGCAAAGCAAGAGGCCGATGGTCGGGTTGTCGTGCGCGCTTTTGACCTGGCGGTCCACGGCCGTCAGATAAAACCCGAGTTGCCCCAAATGCTCGGGCTTGAACTTGCCGCCCTTGAGCTCGATCACCACGTAGCAACGCAGCTTGAGGTGGTAGAACGAAAGTTCGATGAAGAACTCGTCGCCGCCCACGTCCAGTAGCACCTGCCGCCCGACGAATGCGAAGCCGGCGCCCAGTTCCAGCAGAAATTCTGTGACATGCTTGACAAGGGCGTTTTCGATCTCGCGTTCCTGCGCCTTGTCGGTCAGGCCGAGGAAGTCGAAACGGTAGGGGTCCTTCAGCGACTCGCGGGCCAGGTCAGACTGTAGCTTTGGCAGGCTGGCATCGAAGTTGGTGACCGCCGTGCCACTCCGATCCAGCAGGCGGGTTTCGATCTGAATGCTCAGCACATTGCGCGACCAGTTGTGCTCTACTGCCTTGGTCATGTACCAGCGGCGCTCTGTCGGGGTTTTTAGCCTGTCCAGCAAAACAAGATTGTGTCCCCAGGGCAATTGTGCAGCAGCCTGTTGCACAAAGTCCGCGTCTGGCCAAGCCTCGGCAAAGGCGCGCATGTATTTGAGGTTGCGCGGCGAAAACCCCTTCATCTCCGGGAACGCCGCACGCAAATCATGCGCTAGCTGATCAATGACCTTCGCGCCCCAGCCCTGCGCGGCCTGCCGCGCCAGAATGTCGCGGCCGATGTGCCAATACAGCAACACGAGTTCGCGATTGACGGCCAGCGTGGCGCGCTGCTGGGCGCTGTGGATGCGGCCTTTCAGGTCGGCCAGCCAATCGGCAGAGCCCTCCGGGGGAGGGGTCAGGCCAATAGGCATTTCGCTCATGCTGTTGTCCCCTTGCGTGCGCTCTTGGAGGGTTTGGCCTTGGCCGCCAC
>JANMKM010000126.1:0-7528 GCA_031372035.1 Rhodoferax sp.
AACCTGTACTTCGTCGTCGATCACTCGGGCAGCATGGACGAGTTGCTGCCCGGCAGCGCCTACAGCAAATACGAGAACGCGCGCATCGCCATCAGCGTCATGTTGCGCGCCATCGGGCATCGCGTGCAGTACGGCGCCGCACTGTACCCGCTGCTCGCGAACCAAGACGGCTGCGCGCCCGGCGCTCAGGTGTTCCCGACCACCGCGGGGGACCCGCCTTCGTACGTAGCCCACGGCCAGATAGGCCGCACGCGCCGGCAAGGTCCACCACTGGTCGGCGTAACGCCAGTCGGCCTCGGGTGTCAGCTGCATCGGCACGGTCGCGGCGAACACCTTGTCCACCCAGGCCCGCGGCACGATCTGCCGGCCCTCCCAGACACCACCCTGCAGATACAGGTAGCCGAACTTGGCCATGTCCCGGGTCTGCAGGTACAAGCCGAAACCGCCGGTGGCCACGCCCTGCGGATCGTGCTGCCACTGCACATTGCTGATGCCCAGTGGCCCCAGCAACTGCTGCTGGGCATACGCCTGCAGGTCCATGCCGGTCTGACGGGTCAGGATGGCTGCCAGCAGGTGCGAGCCGCCGCTGTTGTAGTTGAAGCCGCTGCCGGGCTCTGCCGCCATCGGCCGGTCCAGCACGTACTGCACCCAGTCGCTGCTGGCGCGCAAGGCGTTCAGGGACTCGGGCACACCGTCGACCAGCGACTCCCTCCATTCCAGACCGGAGCTCATGTCCAGCAGCTGTTGCAGCGTGATGGCCTGTTTGCGGGCATCCGGGTTGCCCATCTTCCTGTCGGCAAAGTGCGCGAGCATCGGCTGCTCCATGCTGCCCAGCTTGCCCTGGGCCTGGGCAATGCCCACCAGGCTACCCACCACCGCCTTGGTGGCCGAGTTGATCCGGTGCCGCATCCCGCTCTGGAACGGCGCGTAGTAGGCCTCGGCCACGATGTAGCCACGCCGCGTCACCACCAGGCTGTCCATGCCATTGGCACCACCCCAGTCCACCAGTGCCGCCAGGGCGCCGGCATCCATGCCTTGCTCGGCCGGCGTGGCTTGCGCCCATTGGCGGGTGGGCCAGGGCGCTTCGGGCAAGGCCTGTGACTGCACAGGCAAGGCTGCGGACCAACACAACAGTGCCGCAACCAGTCCGGGCAAGGCCCGGCGCCGCATCCGAACCGCTATGCAATCAGGAGCGGGCCGTGCTTTATCCATGCGCTCTTTCATTGAGGTTAGCTCTTGAGAATCGATAAAACAAGGCCCGAAATTGACCGGCCCGCAAGATTGCTTGAGCCAACACAGGCCGCTACAGCATATCCGGCGCCGGCACTTGAAACGATGCGGCATGGACTAAGATGATCAGCATGACCCGCACCGTCGGCTCCAAGCCTCGTACCGAATTCATTCTGGACCCGCAGGAAGCCTGGCGTGCCGGGCGCAAGCTGGACCAGATGTTGGCGGCTACACGGCTTCCTATCAGGCGTGGTGCTATGCGTGCGCCGCATCGTGTCTTCAACGAAATGGACGACCGCAGGCAACTCGATCAAGCGCGGCAACTGAACGGTCCAAGCTCACCATCCAAACACCGTCCATGAATCCAGATCGGCTGCTGGAGCTGCTGCGTCGCTTCGAGGCAGAAGGTGTGCAGTACGTGCTGGTCGGCGGGCACGCGGTGCGGCTCAATGGCTTCAATCGCAACACAGAGGACATTGATGTACTGTTGCCGTCGTCGCTGGAAAACGGACGCAGGGTGATTCGGGCGCTTTCGTTCTTGCCCGCAGCGCTGGAACTGGACGAGCAGTGGTTTGCGCCATCCGCGTCAGAGCCGGAAAACATCCGGGTGGCCGATGATCTGCTGATCGACCTGCTGTTTGCGGCCAACGGGCAGACCTATGAGAGCCTGCAGGAACATGTGCGAACCCTCACCGTCGACGGCGTGCAGATCCGCACCCTGAACATCGAAGGGCTGCTGAAGACGAAGACAGACTATCGGGACAAGGATCGCATCGATAGGGAAGCTCTGGAGCGCCTCCGGCGGCAGCTGTGAGCGCCAGCCAGACCGCCGGATCAGGCTGGCGGGGCGCTCGGCGCAGCGGCATAAAGGCGGAGGAGGAGGCTGCAGGCCGACGACGGGGGACAGCCGCGGAGCTGAGTGCCCCGCCAGCCTGATCCCGCCGAGGAAGCGACGTCAGCATTGCGCCAGCTGTAACACACCCGAAATAGAGCTTTGTCACCGCCGCAAGACCGCCATCAACAGCCCGGCGGCCGGCGCGCCAGCAGTTCCGGCACCAGCCGCTCATACCCTGCCGCAACAGCCAGCAGCGCCGCGTCGCCGCGCGGTCGGCCGATCAGTTGCAGGCCCATGGGCAGGCGGCCGCTGGCGTCGAAACCGGCCGGCACGCTGATGGCCGGCAAACCGGCCAAGGTGGCGTACAGCGTCACCTCCATCCAGCGGTGGTAGGTGTCCATGGTGCGCCCGGCAATCTCGCGCGGCCAGGTGATGCCGGCGTCAAACGGCCAGGCCTGGGCCGACGGCAGAGCCAGCACGTCGAAGCGTTCGAACAGCGCCAGCACGCGCGCATACAGCTGCGAGCGTACCCGCGATGCCTGGTGCAGGTCTGCAATCTGCAGACCCTGGCCGCGCTCGTATTCCCACAGCGCCTCGGGCTTGATCTGGGCAAGCGCGTCCGGCAGATGCAGCACAGCCGCCACGGTCGGCGCCACCAGCGCGCTGCGCCACACCAGCCAGGCCTGCCAGACCGCGTCCAGGTCCAGGTCCAGGCGGGCAGGCGCCACCATGGCACCGCCACCGGCCATGCTGGCCAGGGCCTGCTCGCACACGCCCAGGATGCCGGGTTCCATGGCGAGGTGGCCACCCAGATCACCCAGCCAGCCGACACGCACGCCTTGCACATTGGCATCCAGGCCCGGCGCGAAGCTGCTGCCCGGCGCGTCGCCCAGTGACAGCGGCACGCGCGGATCGTAGCCAGCCTGGGTGCCCAGCAGCCGGGCCAGATCGCGCACGCTGCGCGCCATCGGGCCGTCGGTGCTTAGCTGGTGCAGCCAGAGCTCCGGCTTGGGCCAGGCCGGCACCCGGCCAAAGCTGGGGCGCATGCCAAACACGTGGTTCCAGCCAGCCGGGTTGCGCAGCGAACCCATGAAGTCAGAGCCATCAGCCAGCGGCAGCAGGCGCAGCGCCAGCGCCACTGCCGCCCCGCCGCTGGAGCCACCGGCACTCAAGGCCGGGTCCCAGGCGTTGCGGGTGGTGCCGAAGAGCCGGTTGTAGCTGTGCGACCCGAGCCCGAACTCGCTCATGTTGGTCTTGCCGATGACGATGGCACCTGCCGCCTTGACCCGTTCCACATGGATGCTGTCATGCGCCGGCATGCTCTCGCGCAGCAGCGGGCTGCCCTCGGTACGGGGGAAGCCCAACGCATGGCCGGTGTCCTTGGCTGCGAACGGCAGACCGTGCAACCAGCCACGGGACCGTCCCAGCGCCAGTTCGGCGTCGCATTGGTCGGCCTGCGCCAACAGAGCTTCTTCGCTGGCCAGGCTGACGATGGCAACATGCAAGGGGTTGACCTGCGCTACGCGTGCCAGTGTTGCCTGCATCAGTTCACGGCAGCTGAACTGGCGGGCATGGATGGCCTGCGACAGTGCGCTGGCGTCAAGCCCGGCGAGCGCGTGTTCGGGAGACAGATGCAGCATGACCGCGATCTTGCCATGCCATCCGATTCCCCCTTTTGGGTGACGACAACATGCTTGCGCCTGGCTACCCTAGTGGCCCGCACTTCGGCACCGCACGGAGGACCCGCATGCGCATTCTTGCAATCCATGGAGTCGGCCATGCCGACGCCCAGACCGGCTGGCAAGACCAGTGGCGCCTGGCCGCACAACAGGGCCTGGCCGCATGGAACCCCGCTGCCCCCGCGCCGGACCTGGACTTCCTCAGCTATGACGAGCTGTTCGAGGCCGCACCACTGGACACCCCGGTGGTGACCGAGGCACTGCTGCGGGTCTGTGCCAGCGGCCTGTTCTACGGCATCACCGACATGTTCCGCAACCGCGCCGGCTTCAGCGGAGCGCTCGAGGCAGCGCGCTGGACCGCCGGCATGGTGGCGCAGTGGGTGGCGCTGGAAGACCTGCGCAGCCAGCTCCGAGCCCGGCTTGAAGCCGCAGTGCGGCAACACCAGCCCGATGTGGTGCTGGCCCACAGCCTGGGTTCGCTGATCGCCTACGACTGCTTCCGCCGCGATGAGGTCGCTCACCCGGCAGGCGCCATGCTGCAGGACCTGACCCTGGTCACATTCGGTTCGCAGATCGGCAACCCGGCAGTGCGCGCCGTCTATGGCGGACGGGTCGAACAACTGCAGGCCGCCCGTTTCTGGTGGCACCTCTACAACCGGGAAGACGATGTCTTCACCTGCCCGATCAGTCTGCCCGGAGCCGGCAAATTTCGCCAGGTTGACACCTTCTTCGACATCCCCGGCTTTCCCGACCATGACGGCGCCACCTACCTGGGCCACGGCGAGACCCGCAGCACGGTCTGGCAGGACCTGGCCGCCACCGTGGCCCGCGGTCGCAGCGTGGCAGGCATGGCCACAACCGCCAAGCCTGCAGCCCTGGCGCGGCCGCACCTGCAGACCACGCGAAAGGCGGCCAAGGCGGCCGGGCAACAACGCGCCCTGCTGGTGGGTATTGCCGACTATCCGGACCCGGCATCGCGTCTGGAGGGGCCGGTGAACGACGTTTTCTCGGTCAGCGCGACATTGCAGGAGCTGGGATTCGACCCGGACAACATCCGGGTGGTGCTCAACGACCGGGCCACGGCCGTCGGCATCCGGGAACGCCTGCAGTGGTTGCTGTCGGATGCGCGCGACGGGGACCAGTTGTTCTTCTTCTACGCCGGCCATGGCGCCCAGGTACCTGGTTATGGCCGCGACGCCGAAGTCGACCATATCGACGAATGCCTGGTGCCCTACGACTTCGACTGGAGCAAGGGCTGCGCCATCACCGATGACGAGTTCGCCGCACTGTATGCACAGCTGCCCTATGCCTGCCAGTTCACCGCCGTGCTGGACTGCTGCCATGCCGGCGGGATGGCACGTGCCAGCGGCAGCCGGGCCCGTGGGTTAACGCCGCCTGACGATATCCGCCACCGGATGCTGCGCTGGGACCGCGACACCCAGATGTGGCTGCCGCGCCGGCGGCTGCAGCAGGTCACAGCCGACGAGGCCCGCACGCTCAGGCGCAGCGGCGACCGCGAGCGCTGGCTGGGAAACAGCGGCAGCGTGCGCCGCCTGGGCCGCGGCACCAGCCTGTGGCTGCCATCGGACAAGGCCTATCGCAGCGCCAAGTCCGCGAACGAGCACTACGGGCCGTACGTGCCCATACTGTTCGAGGCCTGCCAGGAAGACCAGTTCGCCTATGAGTACCGGCATGGGGTGGTCTCGCACGGCGCCTTCAGCTACAGCCTGTGTGGCGTGCTGCGCGACGCGGCGCGCGGCGCTACCGGAAAGCCCTTGAGCTTCGGGCAGTTGCTGGCCGAGACCAGCAGCCGTATGGCGGCAGTGGTGCCGGAGCCGCAAACGCCCCAGCTCAACTGCGCCAGTGTCTGGCGCATGCAACCCATCCCGGGGTTATAGGCCCGCGCGGCCTGCTCCGCCCTGCCTTGTCAACAAGGAATCCCCCATGGCCACCACACCCCGTAAACCCGGACCCAAGCCAGCTGCAGCAGGCGGCGCCTACCTCGGCACCCTGACCGGCAGCCACCGCTATTGCGCCGCCCGCTACGCCAAGCCACCCGGGCTGCCCGCGGGGCTGGCGCCTCAACGCGCCCGGCTGCTGCGCGAGACCGCCAACAAGTGGCTCAATGGCAGCGTGATCCATTACTGGTTCTTTGACAGGCCGGCCACCTGGGCCGGTGCCACGGCGCAGAAGAACGTGGTGCGCAAGGCCTTTGCCCAGTGGAAGGCGCTCGGCCTGGGGTTGAGCTTTGTCGAAGTCAAGCAGCGCGGCCAGGCTGATGTGCGCATTGCCTTCCTGCAGGGCGATGGCTCCTGGTCGTACGTGGGCACGGACGTGCTGACCGCGCGCGACGACCCGCGCACCATGAATTTCGGCTGGAGCCTGACTGAGGACCCGGCCAACGGCATCGACACCGCCTTGCACGAGATCGGCCACACCCTCGGTTTTCCGCACGAGCACCAGAACCCCTTTGCCGGCATCGTCTGGAATGAAGAGGCGGTGTATGCGGAGCTCAAGAAGCCCGACAACAACTGGAGCCGGGCCAAGACCTTTGCCAACATCCTGCAGAAGATCGAGGCCGACACGGTGCAGGGCTCGCAATGGGATCCGGACTCGATCATGCATTACCCGTTCGAGGCCGGTCTGATCCGCAAGCCCGCCAAGTACCGGCAGGGTCTGACACCGGCCGGCGGCCTGTCGGCGCGCGACCGGGCCTGGGCCCAGGCCTTCTACCCGCCACTGGACGCAGCCGACACCACGCAACTGCTGCCGTTCCAGACCGCCAGCGTCAGCCTCTCCACCGGACAACCGCGCACCTTCACGTTCAATCCCACGACCACCCGCGACTATGAGTTCCGCAGCTTCGGCGAAGCCGATGTGAGCATGGCGCTGTACGCAGCAGGCAAGGCCAAGGCGCTGGCCAGTGCCGACGATGGCGGCGAGGCCCACAACGCCAGCTTCAAGCTGCGGCTGAAAGCCGCCACGCACTATGAACTGCGCCTGCGCCTGCGCTTTGCCCAGCCTGCAGCACAGGTGGCGGTGATGGTCTGGTGAGCACCAAGCCGCTATGCAATCAGTAGCGGTCCGTGCTTTGCTGATGCGCTCTAGCGGCCCTTTTTTCCCGTAACCACAGGCGCGGAAGCAGCTATGCGGCGACCCGTGCGCGCAGCACCCGTCACGCGTGGCGGCAGGCCTGTGTGCTGCGTCAGGATGCGCCCCGGCGCCGGCGCAACGGCGGGTGCTGGCGTTGAGTTCTTGCGCCGGGCCGACTGGTAGCCACCGGCTGACAGCGGCTGGAAGGTGGGCACCAGATGGTGTTTGCCGCTGCCGATCAGGTCTGAGCGGCCCATGGTCTTGAGCGCCTCGCGCAGCAAAGGCCAGTTGTTGGCGTCGTGGTAACGCAGGAAGGCCTTGTGCAACCGCCGGCGCTTGTCGCCACGCACGATGTCCACGGTCTCGCTGGCGCGCGTGATCCTGCGCAGCGGGTTGCGGTTGCTGTGGTACATGGCCGTGGCCGTGGCCATCGGGCTGGGGTAGAAGGTCTGGACCTGGTCGGCGCGGAAACCGTTCTTCTTCAGCCACAGCGCCAGGTGCATCATGTCCTCGTCGCTGGTGCCAGGATGCGCGGCAATGAAGTACGGAATCAGGTACTGCTTCTTGCCGGCCTCCAGCGAGTACTTGTCAAACATCTGCTTGAACTTGTCGTAGCTTCCGATGCCGGGTTTCATCATCTTGGTCAGCGGGCCCTGCTCGGTGTGTTCGGGGGCGATTTTGAGGTAACAGC
>JANMKM010000135.1:0-1800 GCA_031372035.1 Rhodoferax sp.
ACCATGCAAGGCGCCGCCCATAAAAGCGGCCAGCCCATCGAGACCCTGCTCGAGGCGCGTGCCAAGGCTATTCCCGCGAAACGCTTTGGAACGTCCCAGGAGTTCGGCGCGATCTGCGCCTTCCTGTGCAGCCGGCACGCAGGCTATATCAATGGCCAAAACATCCTGGCCGACGGCGGCGCCTACCCGGGGACCTATTGACGTAACGCCCTATAGCGCGCGCCGCACCGGCTCGCGCATGGTGACGAATTCCTCCGCCGCCGTCGGGTGAATGCCGATGGTGCTGTCGAACACCGTCTTGGTGGCGCCGGCCTTCATGGCCACGGCAAAACCCTGCACGACTTCCCCGGCGTCCGGCCCCACCATGTGCAGGCCGACCACCCGGTCGGTGGCGTCTTCGACCACGAGCTTCATCAATGTGCGTTCGCTGCTGCCACTCAAGGTGTGCTTGAGCGCTTTGAATTCGCTGCGGTAAATGGTCACCTTGCCGAACTTCGCGCGCGCGTCCTCTTCCGAATACCCGACGGTGCCGATGTTGGGATGGGTGAACACCGCTGTCGGGATGTACTGGTAACTCATGCTGCGCGCGGCCTTGCCTTCAGGCGGGCCAAACAGGTGGTCGACCACCACCATCGCCTCTCCCAGGGCCACTGGCGTGAGCTGCACGCGCGCAGTGACATCGCCCACCGCAAATATCGATGACACCGATGTCTGGTAGTTCGCGCCTACCTCGACGCCACCGTCCTTGCCCATGGCAATGCCCAGCGTATGCAGGCCCAGGCCACGCACGTTCGGCACGCGCCCGGTCGCGTACAAGACCTTGTCCACCACCACCAGCTGACCTGCCGCCGCGCCATCGAGTTCCACCTCCAGGGCGCCGTTCACCCGGGTGATGCTACGGACGTCGCAGGCCAGCCGCAGGTCGACACCGGCCTTGCGCAACTCGGCGGCGAGAAAATAGCGCACATCGCCGTCGAATCCGCGCAGCACCTGCTCGCCACGGTACAGCTGGACCACGTTCGATCCGAGCCCATTGAAGATGGACGCGAACTCGCAGGCGATGTATCCGCCGCCCACCACGAGCAGCCGCTGCGGAAAGGGTTCCAGGTCGAACATGTCATTGGAAGTGCATACGAGTTCCGCCCCCGCCACCTGCGGCACATGGGGCGTGCCGCCGGTGGCCAGCAGGATGTGCTGGGCGCTCCAGACCTTTCCGTCGGCGGAAACGCGATGCGCGTCGACCAGCGTGGCATGGGCATCCATGACCGTCACCCCTGCACCCGTCAGCAGGTTCAGGTAGACGCCGTTCAGACGGCTGATTTCGCGGCGCCGGTTCGCCTTCAGGGTCTGCCAGTTCAGGCGCGGCGCATCGCCCTCCCAGCCAAAACCATGGCTCTCTTCAAAGCTCTGGGCAAAATGCGCGGCGTAGCTATAGAGCTTTTTCGGTATGCAGCCCACATTGACGCAGGTGCCACCCAGCCCACTGGTGCCTGACTGCTCGGCCAGCGCGACGCGCGCACCCCGTTGCGCGGCCATGCGCGCGGCCCGCACGCCGCCGCTGCCGCCGCCGATGACAAACAGTTCAAAGTCGTATTCCGCCATGGACGAGCCTCCGGGCGCGCCTTATTGACGCTCGACGACTTTAACTAATTGGCCGCCGCGCGGCTCGCCGCCACCGTAAACCCCGTTGATCAGGCGCAGTTGCTGTTCCGCCGCCTCCAGTGGCGAGCGCCTGGCCAGCTCGGCAAATCCGCCGGCGGGATACGCCACGCTACGCAACACCCAGGGCCGCGCCTCGGC
>JANMKM010000137.1:0-7041 GCA_031372035.1 Rhodoferax sp.
CCGGCGAGATGGCGCAGGTAGGTGGCTGGGAGCTGGACCTGGACAGCATGCGGCTGTTCTGGTCGCAAGAAACCAGCCGCATCCACCAGCTTGAGCCTGGCTCCGCGCCCAGCCTGGAGCAGGCGATTGCCTTCTACGCGCCGCAGGCGCAGGTGGAGATGCGTGCGGCAATACAAGCTGCGATTCAGCAGGGCACATCCTGGGATCTGGAACTGCCCTTGGTCGGCGCACTGGGCCGCGCGGCCTGGGTCCGGACCCAGGGCTTTGCCGTGATGCAGGACGGGCGTGTACTCAAGTTGCGTGGTGCCCTGCATGACATTACGGAACGCAAACGCGCCGAGCAGGCACTTCAGGCCAGCCAGCAGCGCTACCGTGTGCTGTTTGAATACGTGCCCGACGGCATGCTGATCGGCGACCCTCAGGGCCGCTACCTGGACGCCAACCCCAGTATCTGCAAAATGCTGGGCTACACCCGGGAAGAACTGGTCGGGCGCGACGCCACGGACATCGTCTTGCCCGATGAGCTGCCGCAGATTGACCTGGCTATCGACGAGATGCGCAGCAGTTCCAACCACCACCGCGAGTGGCGGTTCCGGCGCAAGGATGGGTCGGTGCTGCCGGCTGAGGTGCTGGTGACGGTGATGCCCGATGGCAATCTGTTGGCAATGCTGCGCGATGTGACCGAACGCCAGCAGGCCCAGGCGCGGATCCAGGCCAGCCAGCAGTCGCTGCTGGACGCGGCGTTGCACACCCAGACCATCCTGGACAACATGGCCGACTGCGTCATCGCCAGTGACGTGGACGGCCGGGTGCAGGCCTTCAACAAGGCGGCCTGCACCGTGTTCGGCTACGCCGCCGACGAAGTGATCGGGCAGCCGGTGGCGATGCTGATGGCTGATCCGCTGCAGGCTTACCAGGACACGTATGGGCAGCAGCCCCACACCAGCGGTGAGGCCCGTACCCCGGGCCAGCTGCGCGAGGTCGAGGGGAAGCGTAAGGATGGCAGCCTGTTCCCGATGAACCTGTCGGTGTCGAAAATCAGCCGCGCCGGCCAGACCAGCTTCATTGCCATCGTGCGCGACATCACCCAGCACCGCAAAGATGTGGAGGAGATCCGCCGCCTGGCGTTCTACGACCTGCTGACCGGGCTGCCAAACCGGCGCCTGTTGCTGGATCGTTTGAAACAGGCCATGGTTACCTCTGCCCGTAGCGGCCAGCATGGGGCGCTGATGTTCCTGGACCTGGACCACTTCAAGCAGCTCAACGACTCGCTCGGCCATGATGTGGGTGACATTCTGCTGCAGCAGGTGGCGGCGCGGTTGCAGGCCTGTGTGCGCGAGGGAGACAGCGTGGCACGCCTTGGCGGCGACGAGTTCGTAGTGCTGCTGGAGGGCCTGAGCAACCATGAGCAGGAGGCTGCCACCCAGGCCGAGGTGGTCGCCATCAAGGTGCTGGAGACCTTCGGGCAGCCGTTCAAGCTGCGCGAGCATGCGCACGAGGGCACACCGAGCATAGGTATCGTGGTGTTCCTGGGTGACCAGCAGGCGATGGATGACCTGCTGAAGAATGCCGACGTGGCGATGTACCAGGCCAAATCGGCCGGACGCAACACCGCCCGCTTCTTTGACCCGGCGATGCAGGCTGCGGTGGCGGCGCACGAGGCGCTGGAGAAGGATCTGCGCCGCGGCCTGGCGCAGCAGGAGTTCGTGCTGCATTACCAGGTGCAGGTGGATGCCGCTGGTCTGGCCGTGGGCGCGGAAGCGCTGGTGCGCTGGAACCACCCGCAGCGCGGCCTGGTAGCGCCGGGCGACTTTATCGCGCTGGCCGAGGAGACCGGCCTGATATTGCCATTGGGCCAGTGGGTGCTGGAGTGCGCCTGCGCTCAGCTGGTGGCCTGGAGCCGGGAGCCGCTGCGTAGCCACTGGGTGCTGGCGGTCAACGTCAGCGCCCTGCAGTTTGCCCAGGCCGATTTCGTGGCCCACGTGGAGCAGGCACTTGCCAAGACCGGCGCCAATCCGCGGTTGCTGAAGCTGGAGCTGACCGAGAGCATGCTGGTGGATGATGTGAAGGACGTAATAGCCAAGATGGGCGCGATCAAGGAGCGTGGTGTGGGCTTCTCCCTGGACGACTTTGGCACGGGCTACTCTTCGCTGTCATATCTCAAGCGCTTGCCGCTGGACCAGCTGAAGATCGACCAGTCGTTCGTGCGCGACATCCTGAGCGATGCCAGTGACGCCGTGATCGCCCGCACCATCGTGGCGCTGGGCCACAGCCTGGGCCTGTCAGTGGTGGCTGAAGGCGTGGAGCTGGCTGAACAGCTGGAGTTGCTGCGGGGCATGGGGTGCGACGGTTTTCAGGGTTACCATTTCGGCCACCCGGCACCCGAGCTGCTATAAATTGCGGAGCGGTCCGTGTTCTGTTGATGGGCATCGGCGGCGATAGTGTGGTCATTTTGCAGATGGCGAAGCGGGGTTCGGGGGAGATTCGCTAGAATTCGGCCACGATGTCGCGATTGCGCCTTTTCCTGGTCTGGGCCCTGATGCTTGCCGTGCCGATGCAGGGCTTTGCCGCGGCATCGATGCTGTGGTGTGGCGCTTCGCAGCAGCTGGCGGCAGGAGCAGTCGATGCCCGGGTGGGCCCGTACGCAGCGCCGGATGCTGCGGCCCATGAACACGCGGCGCATATGCATAGTGACGCGTCTGCGGACCCCGCCGCGGACCTGGCAGGCGCGCCCGCCGAGCCAAGCCACAGCTGCAGCGTCTGTGCCGCTTGCACCCATGGCGTGGCCATTGTTGAAACGACCCATGCGGTGAGCTTCCAGAGCCCATCGCTGTCGGCGTCTTCGGAACTCTTCGTGCTGATCCGCGCGCGGCCCTCCGCCGTTCCCGAAAAACCCCCTCGCGCCTGAAGCGCACTTGTCAAGCTGCCGCGCCCGTTTGGGTGCGGCTGCATTGCATTGCCCGCCATCGGTCCACCGTGACCCGATGGCGCCCGCTTCCTTCGACCGCGCGAGGTTTTCATGTTTCCATCTGTCTCCATCCATGGGTTGGGGTGCCTGCTGTGCAGCGCTGCACTGACTGCCAATGCCCAGAGCCCCGGCCAGTCGTCTCCGGCGGCGCCTGCGGGCTTGGTGCCGGCCGCCGCGACAACGTCATCGGCGCCAGCGCTGCCCTTCGGCTCGGCCCTTGCCGGCTACCAGCCTTTCGCTGAAACCAAGGTCCAACCATGGCGCGATACCAATGACACGGTGGGCCGGGTCGGCGGCTGGCGGGCCTACAGCCGTGAGGCACGTGCGCCACAGGCCGACAACGGCGTCGCGCCGGCCCTGGCGGCACCGGACCCGCACGCCGGGCATGGCAAGCCATGAAGCGGTTTGCCATGTCAACGCCGCTGCGCGTCGGTGCTTTGGTGGCGGCTGGTCTGCTGGCGGGTTGCACCAGTGTCAACATCGACCAGGCGCTGCAGCAAACCAACCAGGCCACGCCGGAATTCACCCAGGGTCAGCTCGAACTCAGCCGCAGTGCCGAACAGCGCCAGGCGCGCCAGGCTTTGAGCGAAAAGCTGCTGGCCAAGCCGTTGAGCATGACCGACGCGGTGCAACTGGCGCTGGCCAACAGCGCCACAGTGCAGAGCCTGCTGGCTGCCAGCTGGGCCGACATGGCGGCTGCCAGCCAGACGGGCCGGATTGCCAACCCGGTGTTCAGCTTCGAGCGCACGCGCATCGGCGATGAGATCGAGCTGGCGCGCTCGCTGTCCTTCGGTCTGCTGGAGCTGCTGACGCTGCTACAGCGCCAGGCGCTGGCGCAGGACCGGCTGGCACAGGCCCGCACGCGGCTCAGTACCCAGGTGGTGGAGCAGGTGAGCCAGGTGCGCCAGGCCTGGGTGCGGGCGGTGGCGGCACAGCAGACGGCGCAGTATGCGGCGCAGGTGAACCGGGCGGCCCAGGCCAGCGCCGAGCTGGCAAAACGCATGCAGCAGGCCGGCAACTTCAGCAAGCTCGAGCGTGCCCGTCAGCATGCCTTCTACGCCGACGCAGTGGCGCAGCTGGCACTGGCGCAACATGCGGCTGCGGCAACGCGCGAGGCCCTAGTGCGCGCACTCGGGCTGGACGACGCACAGGCGGCCCGGCTGCAGCTGCCGGAGCGGCTGCCGGATCTGCCCGCGGTACCGCGGGTCGTGACTGCTCCGGACAGCCAGGCCCTGGCACAACGGCTGGACGTGCAACTGGCGCGTCAGCAGCTGGACGCCGTCGCCCGGGCCCAGGGCCTGGGCAGTCTGGGCAGCCTGGTCGATGTGGAGCTGGGCTTGCGCCACGACACGGTGTCGGACCAGGCCAGTGGCAGCAGCGCCAGTCGCAATGGCTATGGTCTGGCCATCCGGTTGCCCCTGTTCGACGGTGGTGGTCATCAACGCGCTGCCCTGGACGCGCAGTCCCTGCTGGCGGTGAACCGGCTGGAGGCAACGGTCCGCGACGCATCATCGCAACTGCGCGAAGCCTGGTCGGCCTACCGCACCACGCACGATCTGGCGCGGCACTACCGGGACGAGATCGTGCCGCTGCGCAAGACCATGGCCGAGGAGAACCTGCTGCGCTACAACGGCATGCTGATCGGCGTCTTCGAGCTGCTGGCCGACACCCGCGAACAGATTGGCAGTGTGATAGCCGCCATCAACGCCGAGCAGCAGTTCTGGCTGGCCGACGCGGCGTTGTCCGCGGCACTGATTGGCAGCCCGATGGTCGCAGACGCCCCCACCATGGCACGACCATCCGGCGCCGGCAGTAGTGCCGGTGGCCATTGAGAAGGCGCACAACCATGAACGGATCACGCATGAACCCCCGAAGGAACTTTCTTGCCGGTGCCGGCGCCATCACCGGTGCCGTATTGGCCGCATCGGTCAGCAAGGTGGCCATGGCCGCGTTGCCGGAGCCGGTGCTGCAAGCCCGGCCCGACACCATGCCGCCGCTGCAGCCGGCCACCGGTCGGCCCTACAACCCGGTGGTGACGCTCAACGGCTGGACCCTGCCCTGGCGCATGAACCAGGGCGTGAAAGAGTTCCATCTTGTGGCCGAGCCGGTGGTGCGCGAAATGGCGCCCGGCTTCAAGGCCCATCTGTGGGGCTACAACGGCCAGTCACCGGGGCCGACGATCGAGGTGGTGGAGGGGGACCGGGTGCGGGTGTTCGTCACCAACAAGCTGCCCGAGCACACCAGCGTGCACTGGCACGGGCAGCGCCTGCCCAACGGCATGGATGGCGTCAGCGGCCTGACGCAGAAGTCGATCCTGCCGGGGAAGACCTTTGTCTACGAATTCGTGGCCCGGCGGCCCGGCACCTTCATGTACCACCCGCATGCCGACGAGATGACGCAGATGGCGATGGGCATGATGGGTTCGTGGGTGACGCACCCCCGGGCCAGGCACCCGTTGATCGACAACGTGGACCGGGACTTCGTGTTCCTGCTCAATGCCTATGACATCGAGCCCGGCGCCTACACCCCGAAGATCATGACGATGCTGGATTTCAACCTCTGGTCCTGGAACAGCCGGGTGTTTCCGGGTATCGATTCACTGCATGTGCGCCTGGGCGACAAGGTGCGCATCCGCATCGGCAACCTGACCATGACCAACCACCCGATCCACCTGCACGGCCACGAGTTCTCGGTTACGGGCACCGATGGTGGCCCGGTGCCGCTGGCAGGGCGCTGGCCGGAGGTGACGACCGATGTGGCGGTGGGCCAGATGCGGCAGATCGAGTTCCTGGCGGACGAGGAGGGCGACTGGGCCTTCCACTGCCACAAGAGCCACCACACCATGAACGCCATGGGGCACAACGTGCCGACCATGATTGGCGTGGACCACCGCAAGCTGGTGCGCGAGATCACCAGCGTGATTCCGGAGTATATGGTGATGGGTGAGCGCGGCATGGCCGACATGGCGGAGATGGAGATGCCGCTGCCCGACAACACGGCGCCGATGATGACCGGCGAGGGCCCCTTCGGCTCGGTCGAGATGGGCGGCATGTTCAGCGTGCTCAAGGTTCGCCGCAGCCAGAAGCCGGGCGACTACGGTAACCCGGGCTGGTTCCAGCATCCGGCGGGCACGGTCGCCTATGAACTCCAGGGTGAACTGCCCGATCCGGCGCGATTCCGCTCCGAGGGCATGGGCGCCATGAAGCCGCAGGCCATGCCCATGCAGGAGGTTGAAGTTCAGGTGCGCAAGCCTGGCGCCCACAAGGGCCACTGAAACCGGCAATGTTGCCAATTTGCAAACCATGGAAGGAAGTTTGAGATGAGACCACTACACACACTGGTAGCTGCCGTCCTGATGGGACTGTCCATCGCGGCGCTGGCCCATGGCGACGATGACCATGCCAAGAAGAAGGCCGTCGCGGTGAAGAAGGAGCAGAAGGACTGGGGCATTGCGGGTGACGCCCGGGCGGTCAAGCGCACGATTGCCATCAGCATGAGCGACACCATGCGCTTCACACCGGACCGTATTGAGGTCAAGGCCGGCGAGGTGGTGAAGATCGTGCTGAAGAACAACGGCAAGATGCTGCACGAGTTCGTCATTGGCACGAAGCGGGAACTGGAAGAGCACGCGGCGCTGATGGTGAAGTTTCCGGGCATGGAGCATGACGAACCGTACATGGCGCATGTGAAGCCCGGTGGTAGCGGCGCCATCGTCTGGAACTTCAACCGCTCCGGGGAATTCGACTTCGCCTGCCTGATTGCCGGGCACTACCAGGCCGGCATGGTGGGCAAGATCAGCGTACGGGCTGCCGCCAAGCCCGATGGCCACGAAAGCCACAAACACTGACGGCGCGGACTTGTTCAATGCTTCCCCGACCCCATCTTCAACCGGAAAGGATCATCATGAAAACTTCCCGCTGGATAGGTGCAGCAGCGCTTGCTGCTGCGTCCGCCTGCTCGGTGCTCGCCCAGCCGGCCCCGACGGCCACATCTGCAGCCACCGCCGCGGCTGGTGTCGCCGATTTCTCCGAGGCCGAGGTGCGCAAGGTGGACAAGGAGAACAGCAAGATCAC
>JANMKM010000155.1:0-10361 GCA_031372035.1 Rhodoferax sp.
GCGAATCGGTTATTCCAAGCCCCTGCCACCGAGAGAACCTCACCATGTCCTTGTTCAGCGCCGTAAAAATGGCCCCGCGCGACCCCATCCTGGGCCTGAATGAACAGTTCAATGCCGACCCGAATCCGGCCAAGGTCAATCTCGGCGTTGGCGTGTACTACGACGCCAACGGCAAGCTGCCCCTGCTCAAGTGCGTGCAGGAAGCCGAGCGCCTGATGATCGCCAGCCCGAAGCCGCGCGGCTACCTGCCGATCGACGGCATCCCGGCCTATGACGCCGCGGTCCAGGCACTGGTATTCGGCGCCGACAGCGAACCGGTGAAGAGCGGCCGCGTGGCCACGGCCCAGGGCATTGGCGGTACCGGTGGCCTGAAGATTGGTGCCGACTTCCTCAAGCGCATCTGTCCGAATGCCAAGGTACTGATCAGCGACCCGAGCTGGGAGAACCACCGTGCCCTGTTCACCCAGGCCGGCTTCGAAGTGCTGACCCATCCCTATTACGATGCGGCAGCCCGCGGCGTCAACTTCCCCGGCATGCTGGCCGCCAAGAGCGGCGCCGCCAGCGGCAGCATCGTGGTGCTGCATGCCTGCTGTCACAACCCCACTGGCTATGACATCACACCCGAACAATGGGATCAGGTGATCGCTGCGGTCAAGGCCCGGGGTCTGGTGCCGTTCCTGGACATGGCCTACCAGGGCTTTGGCAACGGCATCGAGGAAGACGGCGCCGTGGTGCGCAAGTTCGTCGCCGCCGACATGGACTTCTTTGTCTCGACCTCGTTTTCCAAGAGCTTCAGCCTGTATGGCGAGCGCGTTGGCGCGCTGTCGGTGCTATGTGCCAGCAAAGACGAAGCCCAGCGTGTGCTCAGCCAGCTCAAGCAGGTGATCCGTACCAACTACAGCAACCCGCAGATCCACGGCGCCACCGTGGTCGCCACCGTGCTGGGCACACCGGCGTTGCGGGCCCAATGGGAGCAGGAGCTGGCTGAAATGCGGGTGCGCATCAAGACCATGCGCGCCCGTCTGGTGGAAGGCCTGAAGCAGGCTGGCGTCAAGCAGGATATGGGTTTCATCACCCAGCAGATCGGCATGTTCAGCTACTCAGGCCTGAGCAAGGCGCAGATGGTGCGCCTGCGTGATGAATTCAGCGTCTACGGCACCGACACCGGCCGCATGTGCGTGGCCGCGCTGAACGAGCAGAACCTTGACTATGTCTGCGCCAGCGTCGCCGCCGTCGTCTGATCCTCACTCGGGGAATGGCCTGCAAGGCCTATCCAGCAAACACAGACCGCTATCTTTTGCATAGCGTATGAAGGCTGTGGCGAGCATCGACAGCGCGCGCCTGCTGGCCGATGCACTGGCCAACGCCAGCAACCGCGTGATCCTGGAGCGGCTACCGCAGCTGGAATTGCCCGACGCCTGGCTGGTCGCCGGTTGCCTCTTCCAAAGTGTCTGGAACCAGGTCTGCGGCCGCGCGCCCGAGCGCGACATCTTGGACTACGACCTGTTCTATTTTGATGCCACTGACCTCTCAGCTGCGACCGAGCAGGCAGTGGGCCAACGGGTGCAGACGCTGAATGCCGACCTGGGCGTGACGATCGAGGCCAAGAACCAGGCCCGGGTCCACACCTGGTACGAAACCTGGTTCGGCCGCCCGTATGCGCCACTGCGTAACACCCGTGACGGCATCGACCACTTCCTGGTGCGCTGCACCTGCATCGGCATCGCAGCCGGCGACGCGGGTCTGGAGCTGTACGCACCAAATGGCCTGGACGACCTGTACGCCGGCGTGTTGCAGCCCAACCCACTGTGCGACCACCCGGAGCTGTTCCAGGCCAAGACCGCCAGCTACCGCGCGCGCTGGCCCTGGCTGAGCGTGCGGCCCTGAGCCCGTGTACCGCAATGGCGTTTCCCGATATCTCCACGCTGCTGGTCGCCGAGCCGGCCATCCTGGCGGCCTATGTGATCTTCGGCATGATCAGCTTCGGCACCACGCTGATCGCGGCGCCGGTGCTGGCCCACGTGCTGCCAGTGTCGAACATCGTGCCGCTGATGGCAGTGCTGGACTTCCTGGCTTCGTGCCTCAACGGCTTCAAGCTCGGCAGCCAGGTGCAATGGCCGGAATTGCGCCGGTTGATTCCCGCCATGCTGCTGGGCAACGTGGTGGGCGCCACCATCCTGTTCAACCTGCCGACCCAGGCGCTGAGCGTGGCACTGGGCCTGTTCGCGGTAGGCTATGCCCTGGACGGCCTGTGGCGTAGCCGCCGCGGCGCCGCGCCCAAGCCAGCGCTGGACCATGGCTGGAGCTGGGTCTTCGGTGGTATCGGCGGCATGTTCAGCGCCCTGTTTGGCGCCGGCGGCTTCATCTATTCCATGTACCTGGCGCGCCGGCTGGACGAACCGGCGGCGATCCGTGCCACACAGAACGCAGTGCTGACATTCAGCTCTTTCATCCGGGTCGGCATCTTTGTAGCCGCTGGCCGAGTGTTCCAGATTCAACAGATGGCGCTGGTGCTCAGCGTGCTGCCGGCCGTGGCTCTGGGGCTGTACTTGGGCCACCGCATCACCACCAGCCTGGACCGGCGGCGCTTCATGCAAGTGTTGCACGGCGTGGTTTTGCTGACCGGCACCAGCCTGCTGCTGCGCTCCCTGGCCAGCTGGTGAACCCGCGCTGAATACGCGCAGGCGCTACGCCGCCAGCAACTTGCGCCCGCCAACACCCGGCAGGCAGCGCAGGGTTTGTTGCAGATCCACCGTGTAGGAGTTGTGCAGCACGGTGCTGACAAATTTCCATTCGGCCCGAACCTCGGCCGCGGTGAAGGTCACCAACAGATATCCGCGGCGGTTGGTCTGGGCAAACTGCAAGTCCGGCACCAGCCGGCGCAGGGCCGCAGCCAGATAGTCGCTATCGACCTTGAGCTTGGTGGCCTCGAAGCCGGGTGAGCTGACCGATGCGCCGGCAAACTCAACACCCACATTGCGGCCGCTGGCGTCCTTCAGGTCATTGGCCCAGGCGTTGTGGCTGTCGCCGGCCAATACCACCAGGTTCTTGTCGAGTGTGCGGGCCAGGTTGAATACGGCCTCCCGCGCCTTAGGGTAACCATCCCAGGCGTCCAGGTTGTAGGGCACGAAAGGCTGCGCCATCAGGAACTGCTGGTATTCGCTGCGCTGCACCGCCGGCGTGTCCTGGGCTGTGAAGTACTCGGCGAACTTGTCCTGGGTGAAGTCACCGGCAATGCTCTGCGGAATCTGCATCCGCGCCATCAGCACCTGCTGCCCCAACACCTGCCAGGTGGCTGTGGACGCCTGCATCTGCGCACCCAGCCAGCTGGCCTGCTCCTGGCCCATGATCTGGCGCGCCGGGTCTTCACCGGCACCGGCCAGGTATTGAGATGGCGTGAGCTGCTGGTCCCGGCCGATGATCCGGGTGTCCAGCATGTGCAGGCTCAGCAACTTGCCAAAGTTGAAGCTGCGGTACAACTTAAGCGGGTCTGTGGCGTCGCGCACCGGCAGCCATTCGCGCCAGGCCTGGATCGCGGCTGCACGCCGCGCCACGAAACCGGTGGCCACTGGGTCCTGGTCACCGGCGCCGCCGCGCCAGGCGCCATTGACGATGTCGTGGTCGTCCCAGACCGCGATCATCGGCATCCAGGCATGCACCGCCCGCAACTTGGCGTCGTTACGGTACTGGGCGTGGCGCCGGCGGTAGTCCACCAGGGTCGAGATCTCGTGGTCCGGATCGACCTCGCGCCCCAGGATGGTCTGCAGCAACCCTTCAGCGCCGGAACTGCCGGTCTCGTAGATGTAGTCGCCCAGATGGATCGCGCAGTCAATGTCGCGCAGTGCGGCCACCTCACCGTAGGCATGGAAGTGCCCGGCACCGAAGTTGGAGCAGGAAAACACGGCCAGGCGCACCTGGCCAATGCCATCGGCCGGCAGGGTTTTGGTTCGACCCACCGACGAGGTTTCGCTGCCAGCCAGAAAGCGGTAGTAGTAGACCGTGCCGGCCTGCAGCCCGGTGACGTCGACCTTTATTGTATGGTCCGACATCCAACTGGAGCTCAGGTTGCCGGCCGCCTTCATGACTGCGAAGCTCTCGTCGCCGGCAAGCTCCCACCGCACTGGCGTATCCACGCCAGCGGCTGGCGTCAGCCGGGTCCAGATGATGACCCGGTCTGCCAACGGGTCACCGCTGGCCACGCCGTGCCGAAACAGCCCGGTGGTGATCTCACCGTTGCCACCGCCGCCGCAGCCCGCCAGACTGGCACCCGCACCCACGGCCACGCCCAGGGCCACCGAGTCGCGCATGAAGCCGCGCCGATTGCTCCGCCCCGGGCTGCCCAAGGCAGCCAAGACCTGTGCCGGCAGTTGTGCCCCTGTCCCATCCCGTCGCTGTTTGCCCATCGCATGCTCTCCCATTGGGGGCCGGCGCCAGCCGGACCCATTCCTGCCCACGCCCTGTTTGCGCCCCAGCTTGAGCGTAAGCGCCGAGCCTGCGCCTGCGCGTCGGCGTTTGGCGCGGCTTGGCGTCGGACCATTCTGACGCCAAGTTCAGGGCGGGCATCACCGCTGCGCCCGATTCGGCATGCTTTGAAGCAGTATCAGGCCTTGGCTATGATGCGGCACACACAGCTCGGGACCGGGCTGCCACAACCCACCGGAGACGCTGCATGCAACGAACACGATTGGCGATCGGCCTGCTGTGCAGCCTGCTGAGCGTCATGGCCGGCAACGCATGGGCCTGGGGCAACCACAGCTTTCCGGCCTACCGCGCCCTGGAGAAGATGCCGGAGGTGGCGAATGCGGCACCGTTGGTGGTGGAGACGCTGGAGTCCTTCCTCAAGGCCGAGGAAAAGTCGATCGAGGCCTTGCTGGCCAGCCAGGAGGCTTGGGCCGCAGCCAACCTGGAGAACTATCCGGCACGCCCGGCCAGCCTGGCCTTTGTGGCCAAGGCCGACCGCAGTGATGAGGAGCGGCGCCGCGCATTTCTGGCCGCGCTGCGGATCTCGCCGCTGTCAAAGTTCGCGCTGTTCGTGCAACCGGACCCGCAGACCACGCCGGACCCGGCCACCCTGCTGCCCCACACAGCCGTCAACTTCCTGCCGGAGCAACCCAATGACACGCATCGCTTTGTCGGCCTGAAGGTGGGCGACCAGGTCTCGGCGCTGGCGGTGGTGGCTTCGGCCTCGGACGAACCCGACTACGGCCTGGACATCAACCTCTGGGCCGACAGCCCCACCGAGTGGGGCAAGAGCTACGGGTTCGGCAACCTGCCCTTTGGCAACCCCACGCTGTACTTCAGCACCCAGGCGCCGTTCCACATGGGCTTCTTCCACCAGGACAGCATCCTGTACAAGGCTGCGCCATTCATCAAGCGCGCCTTTCCGATGCTGCGGGCGCACCAGTACTCCAGCTTGGCGGCGCTGGCGTTTCGCAGCGGCCACCCGTACTGGGGCTGGCGTTTTGCCGGCCTGTCCCTGCACTACATCCAGGACCTGACGCAGCCCTACCATGCCAACCTGGCACCGGGCAACGGCACCTGGAAGCTCATCGGCACCAATGCGCTGGCCATGGTGGGGATTTCCGGCCCGAAGGACAGGCTGATCGTACTGCTCTCGAATCGCCACCTGGCGCTGGAGAAGTACCAGGTGCAGCTGCTGCAGACGGCGGCGCGCGCGCGCAAGGACACGCCGGTGGAGCTGGCGCTGCGTCGGCTGGAACTGGACAAGCGCTACCCGGCCTGGACCGACCTCTACGCGCGGGACGTAGTGGCGCGCGAGTCCTATGCCGCAGGCGACGCCACCGACCAGACCCTGGTGGACACCATGCCGGCGGTGTTTGTCTCCGACCCGGCCTTTGACTTTGGCGTGAAGGAGTCAGGCATCGACCTGCTGACCGAGCTTGCCAAACAGGACCCGACAAAGCGGACCCGGTTGGACGCGACCATCGCCGACCTGCTGGGTCCCTTCGGCGCCCACAGCCGCAATGTGCTGCGCGGCATTCTCAAGGCCGGCTCGCGCTCCTGACGCCCGCCAGTGTGCCGCAGTCGCGCAAGACGGCGGCAGCAGCCATCAGCTCCAGACTACCGAACGCATCGAAATCGATGCCAGCTGGAAATCGGTGTTGAAGAAGCGCGGGGTGTCCTTGGCGTCCACTGCGCCGGCGGCATGCAGCAACGGCAGGTAATGGTCGTAGGTGGGATGCGCCAACTGCGCCACCTGTCCCAGTGACTGGAACTCGGCCAACTCGGACAATCGGCCCTGGGCAATGTTTTCTGCCGTGACCTGGTCAAACTGCTGAGCCCAGTCGTAGCCCTGCATTCCGTTGGCCGTGCGCCGGGCCGCCCGCAGGTTGTGCACGATGTTGCCGCTGCCCACGATCAGCACGCCACGATCCCGCAGCCCGCGCAGCTGCCGTCCCAGTGCCAGATGCTCCTGCGGCGGCCGGTCATAGTCCATGCTGAGCTGGAGCACCGGAATCCTGGCTGCGGAAAACATGGGCTTTAGCACCGACCAGCTGCCATGATCCAGCCCCCACTCCTGCCAGTCCAGCCCCACGGCCGGGCTTTTGACGGCGCGGCTGATGCCCTCGGCCACCTGCGGTGCGCCTGGCGCCGGGTACTGCTGGTCAAACAGCTTCTGCGGGAACCCGCCGAAGTCGTGGATGGTCTTGGGATGCTCCATGGCCGTGAGGTGCCAACCCTTGGTGAGCCAATGGGCCGAGATGCACAGGATCAGCTGCGGTTGCGGGTATTTGGCACCAAATTCGGCACCCAGGGCCTGCCAGCTGCGGCGGTAGCTGTTGTCCTCGATCGCGTTCATCGGGCTGCCATGGCCCAGGAAAAGCACCGGCATCCGGGGCGAAGCTTTCAGGGACGAGACGCCTTCAAAATTGGCGGCGGCGCTGGGATCAAGCATGAAAGCTCCTGTGGCTGCGAGAAATCCCCTTGCAAGGGATACGAAAGGTCGGCGGTGCATGATGGCATTTTGCGGCACAGATTGGGGCAAGCCCCCAACCAGAATGGTGCACACAGCTGTTATATTGCACTGCAACATATCGGAGATTCGATAACCCCATGCTCTACCAACTTTACGAAGCCCAGCGTTCCCTGATGGAGCCGTTTTCCGATCTGGCCCAGGCCGCGGCCAAGGTCTACAGCAATCCGCTATCGCCGCTGGGGCAATCACCCTTTGCCCAGCGCATCTCGGCCAGTTACGACCTGCTGCACCGTCTGGGCAAGGACTACGAAAAGCCGGAGTTCGGCCTGCGCACCGTGGACGTGGACGGCGTCGACGTGGCCATCCACGAACGGGTGGAGATCAGCAAGCCCTTCTGCGAGCTGCGCCGCTTCAAGCGCTTCAGCGACGACACCGCCACCCTGGCCAAGCTCAAGGGCCAACCGGCGGTGCTGATCGTGGCGCCGCTGTCGGGCCACTACGCCACCTTGCTGCGCGATACCGTGCGCACCATGCTCAAGGACCACAAGGTCTACATCACGGACTGGAAATACGCCCGCCTGGTGCCCCTGTCCGAAGGCGCCTTCCACCTGGACGACTATGTGAACTATGTGCAGGAGTTCATCCGCCATCTGCAGGGCATCTACGGCAACTGCCACGTCATGAGCGTTTGCCAGCCCACGGTGCCGGTGCTGGCCGCGGTCTCACTGATGGCTTCGCGCGGTCAGACCACGCCCTTGTCCATGACCATGATGGGCGGCCCGATCGACGCCCGCAAGTCGCCCACCGCCGTGAACAACCTGGCGATGAACAAGAGTCACAGCTGGTTCGAGAACAACGTGATCTTCCGCGTGCCCACCAATTTTGCAGGGGCCGGCCGGCGCGTGTACCCGGGCTTCCTGCAGCATTCGGGTTTCGTGGCCATGAACCCGGACCACCATGCCAAGAGCCACTATGACTACTTCAAGGACCTGATCAAGGGCGACGACGTCAGCACCGTGGCGCACCGCAAGTTCTACGACGAATACAACGCCGTGCTCGACATGGACGCCGACTACTACCTGGACACGATCAAGGTGGTGTTCCAGGAGTTCAGCCTGGTCAACGGCACCTGGGACGTGCGCGGCATGGACGGCCAGGTCGAGCGCGTGCGTCCGCAGGACATCAAGACCACGGCGCTGTTCTCGGTGGAAGGCGAGCTCGACGACATCTCCGGCTCCGGCCAGACCGAGGCCGTGCACAAGATCTGCTCCAGCGTACCAGCGAGCCAGCAGAAGCACCTGGAAGCCAAGGGTGCTGGCCACTACGGCATCTTCAGCGGCCGGCGCTGGCGCGAGGTGGTGTACCCGCAGGTGAAGGAGTTCATCCTGACGCATCAGCCTGGCGAAATGGCACCGGTGGCGCCCGTCATCACGGCCACGGCGGCGCCCACTCCAGCCCCGCGTGTACAGGTAAAAACGGCTGCAAAGACCGTCAGCAAAGCACGGACCGCTACCAAGAGAGTAGCGACGCCAGCGCCGAAGCCGGTAGCGAAGCCCATCGCCAAGCCGACCGCGAAGCCAGCATCAGCCAAAGGGCGCAGCAAGTAGCCGCCTGGGCCGGGCGCATTGCGCTGCAACTTTGCCACAGCGGCGGTGATGCCCGATCTGTACCAGCGGATCCTCGACGCCCTGCCGCAGACGCAGTGCACGCGCTGCGGCTACCCCGACTGCGCCGGCTACGCACAGGCGATAGCCCAGGGTGAAGCACCAATCAACCAATGCCCACCCGGTGGCGCCGAGGGCATCACCCGCCTGGCAGCCATCACCGGCCAGGCAGCAGCACCCTTGGACCCGGCCAACGGCGTGGAAGGCTCACGCGCCGTTGCCATCATCGACGAGCAATGGTGCATCGGCTGCACCCTGTGCCTGCCACCCTGTCCCACCGACGCCATCATCGGCAGCAACAAGCGCATGCACAGCGTGATCGCACAGCATTGCACCGGCTGCGAGTTGTGCCTGCCGGCCTGCCCGGTGGACTGCATCCGCATGGAAGTGGTCACGGGTGAGAGCACAGGCTGGAACGCCTGGTCACGACCCCAAGCCGATACCGCCAGAGAGCGCTACGCTTTCCATGTGCTGCGGCTGGCACGTGACGCCGAGGAAGGTGAACAACGCCGCGAAGACAAGGCTGTGATGAAGCTGGTCGACCTGGAAGGCCATTCACAGATCACCAACCCGGATGAGTTGCAGAAGAAGCGCGCCGTGATCGAGGCAGCGTTGGCAAGGGCACGGGAACGCAAGGCTGCGCAGCCGAAGTAGCTGGGGCAACTTACCCCCAACTCCCTCCAGTGGGAGAGAGTTGGGGTGAGGGCAGACTCGCCAGCAGGGGGCTGCCCCCGCTATCAATAGGGCTCGAAAGCGAGACCGGCTTTTCCCAGCTGCGAGACCAGCAGCCGCCTCCAGGGCCCCGAAGGCGACCACACCTGTGACACGGCTTCATAGGCCGACTCGGGCTTCTCGTGACCAACGAGCACGCGGTACAGGAAGGTCATGCTGGAGGCGCGCATGTTGACCTGGCAATGCACCAGCAGCTTGCGATCCTGGAATCGGTTCATGGTGTCCATGAAAGTGCGGACGTCATCGTCCGTCGGGCTGCCGAACTGGATCGGAATGTTGACGAACTCCAGGCCTTGCTGGCGCACGATCTCGGACTCGTTCGGAACCGCATCCGGCACCGTGTGCGGTGCCAGGTAGATGACCGCACCAAAACCCTGGGCGCCAAGCCGCGCCAGTGCCTGCGCCGTGGGCTGGCCTGAGGTCACCAACTGCGGCGAGATCACCACCACATTGGGCGCCTGGATGACCGGCTCGGCCGCCTGCGCGCCAACGCCCAACGCCAAAGACAGCAGCAATGCAAGGTAGTGCGTCAAGGCGGGGCGCGACGAAGGGCTTGCTGGATGCATCCTGAAATTATCGGGGCTGGACTGGAACTGCAGTTGCTGCGTGCATTGGCTGTACCTTCGCGGCCTGCAACGAAACCTGTTTCGTACCGTTGGCGACCAACTGCCGTCCGACCTCACAAAAGCCGAACTTCAGGTGAAAGCGCGCCGACACCGGGTTTGGTGGATCCACGTCGAACTCGCAGGTCACCCACGGAACCGCACCGGCCGCCGCACGCGCAAGGACCTGCTGGTACAGCAGCGACCCGGCACCCGCGCCGCGCGCGCTCCGCCCCACCACCACGCGGTCAACGTACAAGAACGAGGCATAGTTCCGCGCGAACCACTGGTAGTTGACGCTGTCGTATTGCGCGCCTTCCCGGAACGCCAGCAGAAACGCCACCACCTGGCCCGCTTGCTCAAGCACCAGATGTAACGCGGCCTGCTGGTGCAGCACGATCCGCGCAGCTTCGAGCGCCTGGCCGA